>JAISSC010000168.1 GCA_031273305.1 Flavobacteriaceae bacterium | reverse complement strand
CATATAATGAAAATTCGTCCGTTGGTGCTGGTAATCTACGGAGAAAGTTACATCTATGGTCTTAAAAAAATCCTGTTGATATGATACTTCCATCTTCCTGTAGCTAAAATAGGTGTCGTTGTAAACATTGTTAGACTTGGCGGAAAGCTCGTCTTTTAGCGTGAGATATTTTATCTTGGTTCTCCCTGCGGGTAATACGTCTGTTTCTGTTCTTAGGGTTAATTCTCCTCCCTGTTTTTTATTAATGAAAAAAGTAACCTCCGCCCCGCTTTTTACTTCTTCGTCACGACTGGCTTTGGCTATGTATCCTCCGATACGAAAATCCGTACTCAGTTTATAGTTGGTATGACCTCCTATCTGATACCGAAAAGATTCATAAAGGTTATGACTGAACAGGCTGTATACATCCAGGCTAAATACACCCAATTCCAGTTCTTTTGAAGAAAGGCTTCTTAAAAAACGTATCTTAGGCTCTACTTTGTATTTTTTAGAAATTCTATCCAGTTCCTGATAGGTAGTAATTTCTTTTTGAGTGAGACTGTCGGTTCTAAGTGCGGCAATCTTTATATCTACATCTTGTGATACATCCTCTGAAATTTCATATTCGTATCCTTCAAAATCTTTAGCAGTATATCCTACCGGACTTTTGAAATTGGAAAAACGGGACTCTACCGTCGCAGTAGTGGTCAGACGTGTAATGGAATGCAGACTTTTAGGAATTATCTTATTTAATTTTTTCACGAAACTACTGCTGAGTATCTTTGTTTTCATGTATTCTTTTTCGACATGCCAGACACCATCGTAGGGGGCATATGCGATCTCATAGTATACGTCCGATACTTTGGAGGTGTTTCCTATTAATTTTACCGGAGCAAAACTTTCAGCATCAACAAATATGGTAAGGCTTCTGTAAAACTGTGTCTCACTTCGTCCTTTTGAGTAGGTATAAATTATGTAGGTCTTCCTCTCGTTAATGTATAAACTGTCTACCAATCGGGATATATTGTTTTGGATTTCTCTTGGCTTTAAGATTTCAGGGTAGCTGTTTATCATAGATTGGGAAATGGCAGCATTAAAAAACTCAGGGTTATCAAATCCTCCGGCTTTATAGGCGGTCACGATAGCCTTTTTTCCGTACTTTTTGTCGTATTCGTAAAGCATCGTTCTCTCCCCGATAAAAACCATACTTTTTTTTAACAGTTGTTTGAAATTATTACTTAAAGAATCTAATCCTGTTCTGGGCTTTTGAATATAAACAATTGAATCTGAGGGAACATCTAAGGTGAATTTCACATAAGAATCAAATTTGTAGCTGTCCAGATAATCGGGATTGTTCTTTTTCCTGTTTTCCCACATCTGCCGTAGAATATAGAGAGCCTCAGGGTCACTGGTTTTGCCTGTATGGGTGCTGAATAGGTATACGGTCTTATTAAAAGTACCGATAGTCTCCGACCTTGTTAGAAAGCCCTTTTTTTTGAGCAGTATTTTATCCGATTTCCCCTCCAGAGTAAATAGTCCCTGTTCATCGGCATATCCTAACAGATTATTTGCTTTATCGTAAACGGAGACACCTGCAACAGGAACATTATTTTCAATATCGACAATTTTTATTTGTATCTGTGCTATAAGTCGTAAAAAAGGAAAAAGTGCGCATAACAGGAATACGATATACTTTTTTCTTATTATTTGTCCCATTTTTTATTTTGTTGATACTTTAATACTAATAACCGTTAGTTGCTCCAATATAGTATGGAAGTCAGTATTAATAAATTGTTAAATAATGGAATGATTACTGCAAGACACCCGAATTGGAGGTCTCTACTCTTAATCACGTTAAATTTATATCCGCCGAATTATCCTTAGCATTTCCTATTTCATCAATAGAACTGATACTCATCATATCAGAATTGAAAGATTTTTCCTTTACCACCCGCGTATTTGACCATTTGTCATGCCATCCCATATTACCTAAAAAAGAGAATGGCTCGAAAGGAACTATTCTGGAAAAACTTCGAGCTAGAAATTCACTAATGGTAGGTTTTTCTCCGTATTCTGTAACTACTTTGGTTCCTGTTATAATTTTCCCGATGCTTTTTCCTTTAAGAAGGGTTTCCATGCCAAACATAAAGAGTGCATAGAATAAAGCAAATACTAATTGAGCGAGAAAGTTATTACCTAAAAATGATAAACTCGTACCTACTCTGGTTATTATAATAAAAATTGCTAAAACATAGATGAAAAGATAATACACGATCATATCTATAATGTGATTGGCTAATCGTATCCATTTGGAAGCCTGATTATCTTCAACAATTCCGTACTCTCTCATAAGGTAAATTTTATGCAAAAATAAAAAAACTGTCCGAAAATCTCGAACAGTTTTAACTATTTATCTTATCACTGAATGAATTTTTACATCATTCCCGGCATTCCGCCACCCATCGGAGGCATAGCAGGTTCATCTTTTTTAATATCGGTAATTACGCATTCTGTGGTTAACAGCATTCCTGCAACAGATGCTGCATTTTCCAATGCAACGCGGGTTACTTTGGTAGGGTCAATAATTCCTGAAGCAAACATATTTTCATATTGTTCGGATTTGGCATTGTATCCAAAATCGTCACTTCCTTCTTTTACTTTGTTAACTACAACCGAACCCTCACCTCCTGCGTTGGCAACAATTTGACGAAGTGGTTCTTCAATCGCTCTTTTCACGATTTTTATCCCGATTTCTTCATCCTGATTTTCAGCTTTTAAGGAATCAATTCCTCCGATAGCTCTTACTAAGGCAACTCCTCCTCCTGCAACGATTCCTTCTTCAACTGCTGCTCTTGTTGCATGTAAAGCATCGTCTACTCTGTCTTTTTTCTCTTTCATTTCTACTTCAGAAGCTGCTCCTACATACAATACGGCAACCCCTCCGGCTAATTTTGCCAGTCTTTCCTGAAGTTTTTCTTTATCGTAATCGGAAGTAGTATTTTCGATTTGAGCCTTAATTTGCCCCACTCTTTGTTTGATAGCTCCGTCATCTCCTGCTCCATTTACAATAGTGGTGTTATCTTTGTCAATAGTTACTTTTTCAGCAGTTCCTAACAGTTCTAAAGTGGCTCCTTCCAAAGTTAATCCTGCTTCTTCGGAAATCACGGTTCCTCCTGTTAAGATAGCAATATCTTCCAGCATGGCTTTTCTTCTGTCTCCAAATCCCGGAGCTTTTACTGCTGCAATTTTAAGAGAGCCTCTTAACTTGTTTACTACCAATGTTGCCAATGCTTCTCCGTCTACTTCTTCAGAAATGATCAATAGGGATTTACCATGTTGAGCAACCGGTTCTAAAACAGGAAGCAGGTCTTTCATACCGGATATTTTTTTGTCACATAACAAGATATATGGATTATCTAATTCCGCAATCATTTTATCTGTATTGGTAACAAAGTATGGAGACTGGTATCCTCTGTCAAACTGCATTCCTTCTACTACATCGACATAAGTATCCGTTCCTTTTGCTTCTTCTACGGTGATAACTCCTTCTTTTCCTACTTTTCCGAAAGCATCTGCAATCAGAGACCCGATAGTGTCATCATTGTTGGAAGAAATAGATGCCACCTGTTTGATCTTTTCAGAATCGGAGCCAACTACCTGAGATTGTTTTTTTAATTCTTTAACTACTGCAATAACCGCTTTATCAATTCCTCTTTTCAAATCCATAGGATTAGCTCCCGCAGCTACATTTTTCAATCCTTCTCTTACAATTGCCTGTGCCAAAACTGTGGCAGTAGTTGTTCCGTCTCCGGCAACATCATTGGTTTTGGAAGCAACTTCTTTTACCATCTGTGCTCCTAAATTTTCAATTGCATCTTCCAGTTCTATTTCTTTTGCAACGGTAACCCCGTCTTTGGTCACATGAGGTGCTCCAAAAGCCTTTTGGATAACAACGTTTCTTCCTTTAGGCCCTAAAGTTACCTTTACGGCGTTAGCCAGTGCATCAACTCCTTTTTTTAATGCATCTCTTGACTCAATATTGAATTTTATATCTTTTGCCATTAGTTATAATGTTTTTAAGTTATTTATTAATTAAATGATTGCTAAAATATCCGATTCTCTCAAAATAAGGTAATCTTTGCCATTTAGTTTCAACTCTGTTCCTGAATATTTTCCATATAGAACCTTGTCACCTACTTTTACTGTCAAGGGTTCATCTTTCTTTCCTGTTCCTATAGCTACTACCACTCCTTCTTGTGGTTTTTCTTTAGCACTATCAGGTATGATAATTCCTGATGCAGTTTTTGTTTCAGCGGCTGCCGGTTCTACAACTACCCGGTCAGCTAATGGTTTAATTGATAATTCTGACATATCGTTTAATTTTTTTTATGTTTAACTTTTAATTTTTGGTATTTTCAATCATACTGTCCTTCTCGAAAAACATGCCAACAAAGAACAGTATGACAAAATGAAAGTAAAAATGCCAAGATGTCGGAAATCCTGGCATTTCTCTGTGAATATCATGTAATTTCAATTCCGATAATTTTACATAAACGTGACGATATATTTACTACACTCAAATCACGAATACCTTATTTTTTAATAATGATTTTCTTAGTTATTTTTTCTATACCTGCTTCAATTTGTATTATATAAACCCCTGAGGGTAAGTGTAATAAATTGACCTCATGAGTTGTTTTTCCGCCTGTGTTATTTATCTTTGACTGTTCAATTAATCTTCCGGAGGCATCAAAAACAGAATAAAGAATAGTTTGAGTATCTGAATCCAGTTTTAACGTAAATATTCCACTCGAAGGATTAGGATATATGTTATTATCTTCTTTGGAAACAGTTATGTTTTCGGAATCCATCGGGGAACTGACAGTAAAGTTTTTGGAATTTACGGCTAAAAATACATTATCAACTGCTTTCACCATAATCCGTGCATTAGTAGTATTTATTCCTGACGGAACTGTTATGATTGCCGAACCACTATTCGGGGTACTTGCTGCTAATACGACAGGGAAAGTAAGTCCTCCGTCTTCGGATAGAGTTATTTTTACATTTGCACAATTCACCGGAGAGATGTTTGTATTGGCAACATCCCAGCTAACAATTTCTAAATTTCCACTATTCCAGACCGTTCCTGTTGCATTTTGTGAGGTAACGACAAAAGGTCCGGCGTTTCCATTTACGGTAACTTTCATATCATCTCTTGCAGATTGTCCTCCTACGGGGTTATTATCTCTAACGGTTAATGCATAGTTCAATGTTCTGGAAACGGACGGAACTACTTCCCATGTAGGGGTTAAATTTCCGGCAATTATATAGCTCAAACGGGGAAAATATCTTTCCGGTGAGGTTGACGGAAGAAACGACCTGAAATTAGGTCCGGAAGTGGCACCGGGAAAAGGGGTATTTGCAGCAGCTCCCGTGTCTGTTTGTTCCCAACAGTAGGTGAGCGTATCTCCGTCCGGGTCGGTAGCCGTTCCTTCTAATACATAAGCCGTTGATTTGGGTATGGTATAGTCCTGTCCTGCATTTACAATCGGCTCATTGTTTCCTGTAAGAACAGTGGCAGCACAAGTCTTGGTGGTTATAAAGTCATATATTTCCTTTATACTCACTGCATGGAAATAAGCATCACTATTGAGTTGGACATTAGCGACGGAACAAATTCCTGCATAAGCCATGATCGTACTTCCGCTTCCGGGTTCTACGGCTGTGGCTGAAACTCTATTATTACTGTTACAGCTCCCCGAAACACCACTCTCACTATTGAATGTATGATTGGCTCCATATTGATGCCCCATTTCATGAGATACAAAATCAATATCAAAAGGGTCTCCTATGGGAGCATTATGACAGGTAGCTCCACGTGCTTTATCGTAAGAACAGACAGAACCTAGCTTAGCTACTCCACCATCACCGGTACCAAAGACGTGCCCTATATCGTAGTTTGAAAATCCGATGACATTGTTACAGACGGCTGGGTTTTCATAGTACATCATTCCCTCCGAACCGTTTGTATAGGAGTCAGAAGTTATAAATATCAAATTGTCATTATTCGGAACTAAATTCATGGTTAATGAAACCTCCTTTTCATAAATTCCGTTTACTCTGGTCATAGTAACATTCATTGCCGCTAATACAGCTTCTTTTTTTTGTGCTTCGGTTCCATTCTCAACTCCGGCTTTATTGATATGATAAGCTGAATATTCTACGGTACAAGCCAAAGCCAAACGGAAAGTCCTCATTTTTCCATCTGTAACATTCTGTTGTTTTGAGGCATGGGCTGATATGAGTTCTTCTGTTGATTCATCGTGTTCGTGTTCGGCTTCACATATGAATTTTCGGGAACTTTCAGGGAGTTTGTTTCTGTCATATACCATATAAATTGTGTTATCGTCAGAATAGGAATCTATATAGGATATTCCCTTAGTTGAAAAGATCATCCCGTGTAATCCATGATAGGGGGAAACACTGAACCGAATCTGAGTAGAGGGATCAGATACTTTAGATGCAACAAAGGAACGAATATCCGGATATTTGGCTTGTAAGGAGGGATGCATTATTGAGGCATCTTTAACAATATAGTCGGAGAGGTTCCCATCTGCATCCGGGAACGTAACTATAACCGTTTCCGTAGTTTTAAGGGCAGATTCCCTGCTTGGGGCATTTTTGATATGGTTTACAAATCCGTCTACGTTCAGGCTAAATAACCTGTACTCGGTGGGAGTATGTGTCCTTTCTTTTGCATTGAGGATTCCTTTCAGGTTTAGTCTGCTCCAATAATTGGATTGGGCAAAACTACTTCCTGTCAAAAAAAGAAAAATCAGTATGAATAAGTAATTCTTCATAGTTTTTACGTTTTTATCAATTAGATATTTGTGTATTTTAGTTTAAACTGCGTTAAATTCATGTTACCGATGAACATTTAGTTAGATAAAATTATTATAAAAATCAATCCGGAGCTAACGATGGTCGTATTAAAGTACCTTAATATGGCATCATAATACATTGAGAATGCTAAAGACATTACTTCGGGATTTTTATCTAATTTCCATTATCATACATTTTTATTTTACGTCATAATCTAAACGAATCGTGATGTTTGCAGTTTTATTCTTTGATGAGGTGTTAAAGGTTCCTCCCCATGAATAATCTTCATCGGCAGAATTTTGCGCCGTGATTTGGAATACTCCCAAATTAGCTTTTTTTAACTTCCCTAATTTCCCTCCGGCATTATTGGCAATTTCTTCCGCCCTTTTTTTGGCATCTTTGGTAGCATCTGCAATCATTTGAATCTTCAGGTCAGCTAACTTGGTGTAATAATATGAAGGCGTTCTGGAATATAACTCTACTCCGCTATTTATCAATTCGGTAATTTGACGAGACAGGTTTTCCACTTTCTGTACATCTTTAGATTCGATAGTAACCGTCTGAGTCAATTGATAGCCTGTGAATATCCTATGGCTTCCTCCTCCGTCATAACTGATATAATCATATTGTTTGTCTATATCTACGGAAGAAAATACTATCTCTTTTTCCGCAAATCCTTTAGATAAAAGGTATTCTTTAATTTTAACTCTATCTTTTTCCAAATCTGCATAGGCTTCTTTTAGTTCCACGCTTTTTTTGGAGAATATTCCATTCCAGACGATCAAATCGGAAACGAAGTCTTTTGTCCCTAACCCGGTAACGGAAATGGAACTGTTCTGGTTCCTGTTTTTAAAGGCACTTCCTAAGAAGAACGCAGCCAAAACAATTCCGACAGAGGCTACGATGGTAGATATTAAAATGGGATGTTTCATTTTTCTATTTTTATTAATTGAGCCAAAGTTACAAAAAAGAGGAACTTAACAATTAAAATTCCTCCTTTTTATTTAAAATAATTCATCCCGGATAACTATTATAGATCAAACAGGATAAAAATTTGACTTCCATTTAGTTTTATACATCGTTTGCAATGTCTGGCTTTTAAATGGCATAAAATAATTGCTGCTCTTTTACAATGTATTGATATTATTCAAATCTTCAAAGGCTTTTTCCAATCTCTTAGAAAATTCTTCTTCGCTTTTACGTATCCATACTCTCGGATCATAATATTTTTTATTAGGGGAATCTTCTCCTGTCGGATTTCCTACCTGAGTTCTTAAATAATCAATTTTAGTTTCTACGTAATCTCTAACTCCTTCCAGATAAGCAAATTGCAGATCAGTATCAATGTTCATCTTAATCACGCCATAACTAATAGCTTCCCTGATTTCTTCTAATGAGGAACCGGAACCTCCGTGAAACACGAAATTAATCGGCTTTGCTGCTCCTCCGAGTTGTTTCTGAACATATTCCTGTGAGTTGCGAAGTATTTTTGGCTCCAGTTTCACATTTCCGGGCTTGTATACTCCATGAACGTTCCCAAATGCTGCTGCGATGGTAAAATCAGGGCTTATTGCGCTTAAAGCCTGATAGGTCTTATAAACATCTTCGGGTTGTGTATAAAGTTTTGAACTGTCTACATCCGAATTATCTACTCCGTCTTCTTCTCCTCCGGTAATTCCTATTTCCACCTCTAAGGTCATTCCTATTTTCGCCATTCTCTCAAAATATTTTGAGGAGATTTCGAGGTTTTGTTCCAAAGGTTCTTCGGATAAATCCAGCATATGGGAAGAATATAATGTTTTTCCCTCTTTCTTATAAAATTCCTCATTGGCTTCTAACAATCCGTCTATCCAGGGTAATAATTTTTTCGCACAATGATCTGTATGAAGAATCACAGTTGCCCCGTAAGCCTCTGCCAGAGTATGAATGTGTTTGGCTCCTGCTACGGCTCCTAATACATCTCCTCTTAATTTTTCACTCTTAAACCCTTTTCCGGCATTAAATTGCGCTCCTCCGTTGGAGAACTGAATAATAAGGGGGGCATTAACTCTTACTGCCGTTTCTAATGCAGCATTAATATTGCTCGACCCTATAACATTACATGCGGGTAAAGCGAATTGTTTCTCTTTCGCATAATCGAATATTTCTTTTACTAACGAACCTGTTGCTACACCGGCAGGAAATTTTCTACTCATGATATTATTGATTTTTTGTGTATATTTTTAAAGGGTAAAGGTAATAAACAATTTACATCTCAAGGAGGTATTTTGCATTGAAATTTCTCATGTTCTATATTTTCTGCTAAAAAATTATATTTATATTGGTTAATTGCTTTACTTTTACTTATGGGTAATATTTTTAAGGACAAGGTGATTTGGATCATCGGGGCGTCTTCCGGAATAGGAGAGGCATTGGTTTATGACTTAAACAGGAGAGGCAGCCGGTTGGTCATAAGCTCGCGTAGGATAAATGAACTGGAAAGAGTGAAAAATTCTGCTCCTTATCCTGAAAATATTCATATTCTTACTCTTGACCTGCTGGATTTCTCACTTTTTAGGGAGAAAACGGAACAGGCTTTTTCCATTTATACACGTGTTGATCATGTATTCTTAAATGGTGGAACCAGTTCTCGTGGTTTTGTTGCTGATATAAAGTTCGAGGTTCAGCAAAGGCTGATGAATTTAAATTATCTTAGTTATGTCGGACTAACCGGTGAAATCCTGCCTTTTTTCAAAAAACAGGGAAATGGAACTTTTATTGTAACAAGCAGTGTAATGGGTAAGGTGGGAACTCCCAATCGCTCGGCTTATTCAGCGTCTAAACATGCTCTTCATGGTTTTTTTGATTGTTTGCGTGCCGAAGTTGCCCAAGATAATATCAGAGTTATCCTCCTGACTCCGGGACATATCTCTACTAATATTTCCTTACATACCCTTATGCCTGACGGCTCCCCGAAAATGGAGAGAAACAGGCTTCATGAAAACGGATTATCTGCGGGGAAAGCCGCTTATCAGATAATAAAGGCTGTTGAAAGGAATAAAAAAGAGGCTTACATCGGCAGGAAGTTTACCTCAGAACATCTGGCTCTGTTTTTATTCCGATTTTTCCCTAATTTATTTCATGCAATAATTCGAAAAATTAAAACGGAATAATTCGGGTATAACTGTTATGCCTGCCTGTATTACCGTTTAATCAATTTCTTGGTCTCTTT
>JAISSC010000170.1 GCA_031273305.1 Flavobacteriaceae bacterium | reverse complement strand
TTTAGACATCTTTTAATCATGCGCAAAGCCAGTGGGCTGCGTTCCTGCATTATCTTGAACCACTCTACCGCAGTATCTTCCAGTTGTTCTAACGGAACCACCTTATTCACCATTCCCATGTCCAGAGCTTCCTGTGCGGTATATTGTTGACAAAGAAACCAAATTTCCCTTGCTTTTTTCTGTCCCACGCTTCGGGCTAAATATGAAGAACCGAAACCACCATCGAAGCTACCTACCTTAGGACCTGTTTGTCCGAATTTTGCATTTTCGGAAGCAATGGTCAGGTCACAAACCACGTGCAACACATGCCCTCCTCCGATTGCATAGCCGTTTACCATAGCCAGTACCGGCTTAGGAATTTCGCGTATTTTTTTGTGTAAATCCAAAACATTTAAACGAGGGACTCCATCCTCTCCCACATATCCTCCAACTCCTTTTACGTTTTGATCCCCTCCGCTACAAAATGCTTTATCTCCGGCTCCGGTCAAAATAATCACATCAATTTCCGAATGTTCCCGACAATAATCCATTGCTTCCAGCATTTGGAAGTTGGTTTCCGGTCGGAAAGCGTTGTATACCTCCGGTCGGTTTATCGTAATCTTTGCAATCCCTTCCCAATATTCAAATAAAATATCGGAATATTCTTTTATAGTCTGCCAGTTTCTAGCCATCGTATTTTCAATTTTTTTATTAGAGTTTCAAAATTAGGGATTTTGTTTAATATGAGAATAGAAATAAAAATGTTTATATTTGAAAATAAATATTACGTTTTTGATTTTATGACCTTTTTAGAATTAGCAGAAAAAGGGTTAAAGACGATTTGACAAGTAAAGAATTGAGGATATAAATATAATAAAATATACGAATCGGAAGAACTACTTAAGATAGTATTCGGAGAGAAATTAAATAACGATTATGTGTAAGTTCAATTAGTAAATGGTACGAGAAACGTTACATTCCAAGATATATGAAAGATCGGGAACTATCCCCATTTTAATTTTCCACGGACTGTTCGGAATGCTGGATAATTGGGCAACCTTAGGTAAGAGATTTGCAGAAACCAGAGAAGTGCACCTCGTCGATTTGAGAAATCACGGAAGGAGTTTTCACTCGGAGGAAATGGATTATGCTTCCATGTCGGAAGATATAGTAAATTATATGAAACAATATAATTTAGCCGGAGCTATCTTACTCGGACATTCACTGGGAGGAAAAGCAGTAATGGAATGTGCGGTAAAACATCCGGAACTGGTAGATAAACTTATTGTAGTAGACATTGCGCCTAAGGCGTATCCTCCCCATCATCAGGCAATTATTAAAGCTCTGGAAAGTGTAGATTTCACTCAAATCGAAGACAGAAAAGACGTCGAAAGAATTTTATCTCAATATATCCGTGAACCCGGAGTTATTCAATTCCTGATGAAAAATGTATACCGGACAGAGAACAATCGTTTTGATTTCCGGTTTAACCTTAAAACCCTTTCCCGGAATTATAACAAGTTAATTAATGAGTCTGTTTCTTTCGGTAGTTATGGAGGGGCTGCCTTATTTATCTCAGGCGAGAGATCCAATTATATTTTGAAAGAAGATGAGTTTTATATTCACCGGCAGTTCCCCAAAGGGAAATTAGTAATAGTTCCCGGTGCGGGGCATTGGGTACAGGCAGATAACCCAACAGGATTTTATGAGACGGTTCAGGCATTTTTAAGTGATAATGTTTAGCTTATGAAGTATTATATCATAGTCGGAGAGGCTTCAGGAGATTTGCATGGTTCCAATTTGATGAAAGAAATTAGGAAAGAAGATGTCAATGCAGAGTTCCGTTTTTGGGGAGGAGACCTGATGCTGGCACAAGGAGGACAAATAGCGAAACATTATCGCGATTTGGCTTTTATGGGTTTTTGGGAAGTCATAACGAATCTGGGGACTATTTTAGGGAATATTAAGTTCTGTAAAAAAGATATTGCCCGGTATAAACCGGATTGTGTCATTTTTATTGATTATCCGGGCTTTAATCTTCGTATTTGTAAGTTCGTGAAAAAACTAGGAATAAAGACATTTTATTACATATCCCCTCAGTTGTGGGCATGGAAATCGGGAAGAGTAAAAACCGTTCAGAAGTATGTAGATAAAATGTTTGTGATACTTCCCTTTGAGAAAGATTTTTATGCAAAATATAACTATCCGGTTGATTTTGTCGGACATCCTCTATTAGATGCATTGAATGATCTCCCCGAAGTAAATGAAAAACAATTTAGAAAAGAGCACAATTTATCTGATAAACCTGTTATAGCATTATTGCCCGGAAGCCGAAAACAGGAAATAAATAAAATGTTGGTAGAAATGCTGTCTGTGGAAAAAGATTTTCCCGATTACGAATTTGTAATTGCCGGAGCACCCTCCATTGAGACAGAATTTTATCGTCCGTTTCTGAATCCCCACGTTAAGATAGTCTCGAACCGTACCTATAACTTATTAAGAATATCTCAGGCAGCCTTAGTAACTTCCGGAACGGCAACATTGGAAACAGCCTTATTAGATGTCCCTGAGGTCGTTTGTTACAAAGGTAGCCGAATTTCTTATGAGATTGCCAAACGATTAATAAAACATATTCAGTATATTTCCTTAGTTAATTTAATTATGGATCAACGGGTTGTTACGGAATTAATTCAAAATGACTTAAACTATAAAAACCTGAAAGCAGAATTAGTTAAGATTTTGAATCCCGAATATGTAGAAAAGTTGAAGCAGGAATACAAAAAACTTCGTCGCAAATTAGGAGATTCCGGAACTTCTGAAAAGACAGCAAAATTAATAATAAGAGACGTAAAAAGATAAAAAAGAACCCTTATGCAGATTCAACTAATGAATGCAACATTTGGGTAGAGACGTCCCAATTTGGGCGTCTCCGCCTGAACGTAACTAACTGTGCATGAGGCTATTGGTAACGGAGCGAAGCAATAACGCAAGGACAAGTGTACACCAACAATCCCAACAACGATGATAGTTAGCAAAGCCCGGAGGGCTTGATTTTCATAACCGTAGGTCACCGTCTTTGCAAACATAAACAACTGTGCGTTAGGTCATTGGTAGCGTAACGTAGTAGAGCATGGCAATCTCATATCATTGCTGGCGAAGCGAAGCAATTACCCCGTGCTTCCAAGTCTGCTACATTCCGGTTAGTTATAGCCCGGAGGGCTTGATTTCCATAACCGTAGGTCAGCGACCTGCGGAAAGAGCAACCTCCCAAACGGCTGCCTGAAAGGCAGGACTTATTCCGCAACTATATAACAATCAATATTTTATAATTTCTGCAATACCAAGATGGATGTCGCATAGTCAAAGTCAGGAAAACAGGAGTAATAGACATTTTATGAGCTGTTATTCTGATTACTAACTTCTGAAAACTCAGCTCACTATCCCCCAAAACAAAATAACACCATTTATCGTTTTCTCAAAAAACACATTGAAAATTTGTTTATTAATGTTAATTTCTATAATTTTACAATTCCAAATATTTTTATGGAAAAGAAGAAAACTACATCAATTTATCAATCTTAGATATAAATTTTTGTAGTAACGGTAAAGGAACTAACATTGCGAACGGTCTTATATGACAATTTATAGTTTTTTTCTTTACCCTCCTTATCTTCATTTTTTAGACCTTCTAATTATGGAAGATTGCTTCACTTCGTTAGCGATTACAACTTACAAGTGAGCAAAAAAGAAAGCCTCGCATATCAAAATACGAGGCTTTCTGTTGATTAAAAAACCGGCGGCTACCTACTCTCCCGCAATAGCAGTACCATCAGCGCAAGCAGGCTTAACTTCTGTGTTC
>JAISSC010000068.1 GCA_031273305.1 Flavobacteriaceae bacterium | reverse complement strand
CGCTACCGTTACCGCCGCCGCCATTGCCGTCGCCGCCGTTACCAACCTTATCATCATCATCGCTGCACGATAAGGTAAATGTTAACATAAATACAGCTGTTACAGCCATAAGTATTTTCATAAATTCATTCTTTTTCATGATATTAAATATTCTTAAATTAAAACTAGCTAAATTTTGATGTAAATTAAAAACTAAATATTCAATCTGCCAAATTTTTTTCGGTAAATTTATATTAAATATTAGGGGAACCTTATTATTTTGATATGGTTTTTTACAACATATTGGCTGTAATGATAACTTCCTTACGCCGTATATTTTTGTATTTATACAAATAGCCGATGTACTTTATAAAGACCTATAACGGTTAAATCTCCTGACTTTGACTATGCGACACCCTAAATGATTTTTGGACAGCCTGAAAGGCTGAATCTTCATAACCGCAGGTCAGCGACCTGCGGAAATCCCACCCCCCACTCTATGCCTGAAAGGCAAGACTAGTCGAGGCTGTCCAAAAAGCCAGAGCAGCCTTTTCCATATTGCGAGATATATCGCTTACCATAAGCTAAAACATACGGTTAATAAAGTGCTGTCCCTGTGGGACTTCCCTTTTTGGACAGCCTCTTATGAAAATCGTCCTTTCAGGACAAATATTTATCTTTCAGTCCGGGAGTTGGAGGGCGTATCAGAGACCAAATTAAGGTCTCTGTACTGCTCCGGGTATCACAGGTTTGCCATTTATCGGTATTATATTCAACTGACTATATTGATACTGCGGTATAAGAGAAATGGACTGAGCTTTTAAACCTTGCGATAAATAACTGTCAATATCTTCTTCAAGCTCGTTTTTCCAGCTCTCCAATACTGTTGATATGGGATAATAATTGGCTGTCAGGTCACCGGTCTTATAGGATACATTCCCTTTGTTAGCCGTTAATTCTACGCTTCCATCGAATTGTGCTTTTTCATAAATTGCATTGTTGAAAACATATTTTTCGGTAGATGCGTGAGCAGCTAATATCTTGTCGTTTGTGCGATTGGGACTGGTGATTATCGTGTTATAAGCTATATATATACGGTTGTCGGGATAAAAATTGTTCTCTTCTCTGGCAAAACTAATGACATTATTATTATCCGGAGTATTCGACTTCTGAATAATATTGCCTACAATAATCGCCTGTCCTCCGGAAGGTATATCAATCTCGTAACTGGCTTTTGATTCGGCTTCATCTCCGTCTGCAAGTTTGTTATAATATATCTTATTAATGGCAGCCCTGCTTTTCAACAGATGACCTATACTGCAATGATGAAAATAACTGCCCGAAACATCCAGACTTGCTATACGTCCCACATATAAATTATGCGAATACCCATCTCCGTAGCCGTTATATCCAAATTCACTATTTCTTATCACCAAAGAGCTGCCTGCCAGATTGCCTGTTAAAATTCCATTTTCATTATGTAAAAAATGACTGTTGATAACCGTCAGGTTTCCATCCACCAACCTTATTCCTGCGCCGTTTTTATCCGAAACTTTGGCGTTCTGAAAAGTTATTCCTTCCACACAAACAGTTCCTGCTTCTATCTTCCAAATACCCATGTTGTCAATGTGCTTTCCGCCTGCATCAAGAATTACTTCACCGCCCACCGCACGAATAACAAGATTGTTTTGTGTCCAATAAGCAATAGCAGCATCACCGATATATGTGCCTGCATCAATTTCGACTATCGTATTATCTCCTGCTGCGTCTGCTGCTGCCTTTACCGTTTTATACTCCTTGTCTGCTCCTACTCGTAAAACAGTGGCATTCTTATCTATGGCGCATTGACAAACTTCATCGTTACCGCCACCGCCGCCGTTACCAACTTTATCATCATCATCGCTACACGATAAGGTAAATATCAGGATAAATACAGCCGTCAGAGCCGTAAATATTTTTATAAATTCATTCTTTTTCATGGTATTAAGTGTTTTAAAATTAGGTTAGTAAAATCTTAAATAAACATCTAATTATTCGTATAAAATAAAATTATTTTACCTGTTATTCTTTAATTAAAACCTCATGTTCATTGATTTCAGAAGAATTATCCAAATAGTATAATTTTCCTTTTCCAATCTTAAAATGAAGCTCGTATTTATCCAGTGATAATGAAGTGCTATCCTGACTTAGAGTATATCTTCCCTTATCTCTTATTATACTGTTTTCGGTCTTTTCTTCTCCCAACAGATGCAGTACCAGATCATAGCTGTTATCTTCTTTCAGAATGAGTTCTACACTTTCGCAATCATCGCAGGAAATATCACCTTTATAAGTTCCGGTGATTTCTACTTTATCTTGAAAATCCTGTTTTAAAGGATCGGAAATCAAGATGCTATCAGTTTCACTATTAGAGTTTTGTGCTTGTTTTTTATCGCAACTTATGACCAGTGCAAACAAACAACCGGCTATTAAAAAATTCTTCATAATTTCAACTTTTACGGATATTAAATTTTTAAGTTATCAGAAACATTTATCGCCCGGAGTTATATCTCTGTGTTTATATCAAAATTTTCCAGATAATCACAAACCCTTTTAACAAACATTCCGCCTAAGGCTCCGTCCACCACACGATGGTCATACGTATGAGAGAGTAACATCTTATGCCGGATACCTATCAGGTCTCCCTGAGGAGTTTCTATAACTGCGGGCTTTTTACTAATGGCTCCTACCGCCATAACGGCTACTTCGGGCTGGTTGATAATAGGTGTGCCTGCGATATTTCCGAAACTTCCTATATTCGTAATAGTATAAGTTCCTCCTCGTACGTCTTCGGGTTTTAATTTGCTGTTCCGGGCACGGTCAGCCAAATCATTAATTGCCTTAGCCAAACCGGAAAGATTTAGCTGGTCTGCATTTTTAATAACAGGAACAATCAGGTTTCCGTCGGGTAAAGCAGTTGCCATTCCTATATTGATGGCTTTCTTCTTGATGATATTAACCCCATCGACAGAGATATTGATCATCGGGAAATCCTTGATAGCTTTCACAATCGCCTGAATGAAAACCGGCATAAAGGTCAATTTTTCTCCTTCCTCTCTCAGGAAACGATCCTTATTTTTATTCCTCCAAAGTACGATGGTAGTAACATCTGCCTCTACGAAAGAAGTTACATGGGGAGAGATTTGCTTACTTGTCAACATATGGTTGGCAATAAGTTTTCTCATCCTGCCCATTTCTATTATCTCATCAGAATCCGATATGGGAAAGGTGGAAACGGTTGAATTTGCAGATTGTGAAATTATCGCTCCGGAGGACACTCCCAAACCTTGTTTTTTATTCTTTACATAAAGCAGTATATCTTCTTTGGTGACCCGACCGTTTAATCCATTTCCCTTTATGTTATCCAGTTCTGCCTGAGAAATATTTTCTT
>JAISSC010000053.1 GCA_031273305.1 Flavobacteriaceae bacterium | reverse complement strand
GGATACCTAACACCACTATTGACCATACAGGGCAAAAACTGAATATTGACGGCGTAGAACTTATTTTCCAATACACACCCGCAACGGAAGCTCCTGCCGAAATGATGTTTTTTTATCCTGCGAAGAAAATATTTTTCGTTGCCGAATTAGGTAACCGCACACTGCATAATATTTTGCCTCCGCGAGGTGTTAAAGTACGCGATACACGCTCATGGGCAGGTTATCTGGATGAAGCCGTTACACTTTTCGGTAATGAAACGGAATTTGTAGTTCCTGCCCACACATGGCCGTTCTTCGGTAAAGAGCAAAGCCTGAATTTCCTTGAAAAACAACGCGACCTTTATAAATACATCCACGACCAAACCCTTCATTTAGCCAATAAAGGACTTAATCAGGAAGAAATAGCCGCTGCTATCCGCCTGCCCGAATCGCTGGATAAAGAATGGTTTAATCAGGATTTTTACGGAACCGTCAGTCACAATGTCAAAGCCATTTATCAATATTATATCGGTTGGTTCGATGGTCATCCCGCCAACTACGACCGCCTTACGCAGAAAGAAGAAGCCGCCCGTTACGTGGAATGGTTCGGTGGCGAGAAGGCTGCCCTGCAAAAAGCAAAGAAAAGTTACGAAAAAGGCGATTATCGTTGGGTAGTGCAGGCATTGAAATGGGTTGTTTTTGCCAATGATAAAAATACGGAAGCAAAAAATCTGCAAGCGGATGCTTTTGAGCAACTTGGCTACCAAAGCCGGTCAAGCATCTGGCGAAACATGTACCTTACAGCAGCTACTGAACTGCGTTCGGGCAACCTGACAAAAAATGTTCAGCCTCGTATCAACGGATATATTAAAGACCTGACAACAGACGACCTTTTTACGTATCTATCTATTGCTATTGATGGCACAAAAGCCGCAGAGAAAGAGTTCCAAATACGTTTCGACATATCGGACGAAAAAAAGCAAAGTTTCTATGTATTCCTGAAAAACGGTGTGCTGCATCATAAGCCTTCATCGGGAAAAGAACAGGTACAACTGACCCTAACCCTTCCTAAAAGTGCGTTGCGGGAATTTATTGCAGAGCCTGATAAGGTGGATGACATCCTTAATTCACAAACAGTTAAAGTAAACGGAGATATTTCAACTTTGAAATTATTGGCTTCTTTAATAACCACTTTCAGTATAGACTGGAATATTGTTACCGATTAAAGTCAATTATAATAAAAAGATTGTGAGGGAGTTAGTTTTAGCTCCCTCCTTTTTTTACAAGGTTGCTATGCATGATGTTGGCAGGCGCACGTTGATTCTTGAGTTCATTTTTCATAAAATCCATATAGGGTGCAACATGGTTAAAAAACTTATAATAACCCTTGCATAGATAATTTAGTCCGGAGTTTCCATCATGGGTTTTAACTATCCTGTTTTTCGGACATTCTCCATAACAGGCAAAAAGATACTTACAATCCAGACATTGCTTTGGAAGTGTATCATATTTATCCGTACCGAACTTTGACTGCTCTTTTGAGTACATCATTTCTGCTATGGTTTTATCCTGTATATTTCCAAGTTTATATTTCGGATAAACAAAATGGTCACAACTGTACACATCTCCGTTAAACTCTATAACGCCGGCATTACCGCAGATCTTTGCAAGAGTACACATACCTGGATTTTGACCTACCCAGTTAGCTAAAGTAGAATCAAAATACTGAACATAATAAGTACCTACATCTTTTTTTATCCACTCGTCGAAGATAGAAATTAGAAAATCGCCCCATTTTTCAGAGGGTACATTCCACGGAGCAGGTTTTCCGTCAATAACTTCCACTATAGGAGAAAATTGTATAAAAGTACATTCGATACTCTTGAAAAAATTATAAAACTCCAGAGGATAATCTACATTGTAATCATTTACTACCCCCATAATGTTAAAATCAACCCTATGCTTTTTCAGTAAAGAAACACCCTCCATAACTTTAAAAAAAGAAGGTCTCCCTTTTATGTCTCTACGGTAGATGTCATGACAATGCTGAGGGCCGTCAACGGAAATTCCAATCAAAAAGTTATTTTGCTTAAAGAAACGGCACCATTCATCGGTAAACAAGGTTCCGTTAGTCTGCAATGAATTTTCAATCCGACGACCTTTACCATATTTTTTCTGCAATTCGATGGCTTTTTCATAGAAACTAATATTGCGCATCATCGTTTCTCCTCCGTGCCAGGTGAAAAAAACCTCCGGAGCAGAGTTGCTTTCCAAATATTGTTTTATAAAACGTTCCAGTAGCTCATCACTCATGAGATAGTTTCTCACATCCGGATACAGGTTTTTCTTCTCCAAATAATAACAATAATCGCATCTTAGGTTACATATAGCACCTATGGGCTTAGTCATCATATAAAAAGGAGGGCGGAAGGGAGTGGCGGAACTCATCTTTTTCTTATTAAAATTATCATTCTTTAAATAGATTTATGGTAGAAATTTTACAACAACAAAACAATATCTAATATCGAAGAATTGAGTCCATTTCGTAAAATCATGCAAAAATAAGGTTTAATCTGTATAATAAAAATACCTATAATATGGTATTTCGTAATTTGTAATAAAAAAATCGCGCAAATTCATACAACAATCGTTTAAGGGCTTCTACATATAACCTGTGGCAAATTCCGTCATCTTTATTAAATTTATCCGGGCTTGTCAGACATACCTTATCAAACTATAAATCAAAAAACAGGAACTTCCTTATTAAGAACTGTCTGGGAGAAGGATTAAACCCATAAATTTATCCCCTGAAATTAATTTTCTAAAAAATACCTAATTTATGGTATTGTTTATTAAACGGATAATTTGGTAACTTCGAAAAATATTTAAAGAAATTTAAGATTAACGAATTAAAATTTATTTTCTCATGGGAAAAATAGCAAAAAAATTGACCGATCTTATCGGTAACACCCCTTT
>JAISSC010000147.1 GCA_031273305.1 Flavobacteriaceae bacterium | reverse complement strand
AAGAAATACAACATAAATTGAATAGCAGACCTAGAAAAAAATTGAACTTTAAAAACCCTAAACAAATTTTTTATGATAACTTAGCCAAATGTTGCATTCGTTAGTTGAATCTGCGCAGGTGCTTTAGGTAACTTTTTATGCAAAAATTAAAATATTCTTGTTACCTTAGTCGGCATTAAATTTTAGTGCGCTTATGGCAAAGAAAAAAACTGTATCTGAAAAAAAGATATTTGTTCTGGATACTTCTATCATCATCTTTAATCACTTGTCTATCACTCTCTTTGCTGAACATAATATTGTTATTCCAATATCCGTATTGGAGGAGTTGGACGACTTCAAAAAGGGAAACGATACTAAAAACTACGAAGCACGCGAGTTTATCCGTTTTCTGGATAAATGCTCTTGTAACCGAAATATTAACGACTGGATTCCACTTCCCGGAGAGGATAAAGGAAAGTTTAAGATCGTAATGTCCACTAACGGAATTGAATATTCTGCAACCAAGATATTCGATTCTAATTCTATGGATAATAAGATACTGAATGTTTGTTTGAAGATTCAGGAGGAGGAAAAAGGGAAATCCGTAATTTTAGTTTCTAAAGATGTAAACCTGAGGCTAAAGGCAAGGGCTATCGGATTGAAGGCGGAAGATTTTGAAACAGGGAAAGTAAAGATAGACAATCTGCCGTCCGGTATTGAGAAGATCGAGAATTTCAATCAGGAACTTATTGATGAATTACATAAAAATTCTTTTCTTCCTTATTCTAAGATCAGTAAGGAGTTAAATGTCTATCCTAATGCCTGTTATATTTTACAGGGAGGAAAATCTTCCGCTCTGGCTTATTATAATCCTTTTACGGAAGAACTTGAAAATGTAAACAAACAATCCTGTTTTAGTATAAAACCCAGAAATGCAGAACAAACTTTTGCAATGTATGTAATGGCAAAACCGGAAATCAAGCTGGTTGCCCTACATGGAGTTGCAGGAACCGGGAAGACTTTGCTGGCTCTGGTGAACGCTCTGGAACAGAAAAAAGATTATAAACAAATTTATCTGGCACGTCCTATTATTCCTTTGAGTAATCGGGATATAGGGTTTCTTCCCGGAGATATAAAATCCAAGCTGGACCCTTATATGCAACCTCTTTGGGATAATCTGAAGTTTATTCAAAATCAGTACCATGAAAATGATAAGGAATATAAGCAAATTACTCAGATGGTTGAACAGGAAAAACTGTTAATCACGCCTTTAGCTTATATACGCGGGAGGAGTTTATCTGATGTGATATTCATTGTAGATGAAGCTCAAAACTTAACACCTCATGAAGTAAAAACAATTATTTCCAGAGCGGGAGAAAACTCTAAATTTATCTTTACCGGAGATGTGAAACAAATTGATACTCCTTATCTGGATGAACAAAGTAATGGATTGTCATATTTGGTAGACCGGATTCATGGACAAAATCTTTTTGCTCATATCCGGTTAGAAAAAGGGGAACGTTCCGAATTGGCAAATCTGGCGAATGATCTGTTATAAGATAATTCGGGAATTGAACGGGTAAGAAATTACTGTAAACTTCCTCGTATGATTTGGATAAAACCTTGTAGTTAATTCTCATAATCATTTCAATTTGTGCTCTGTTAATTTTTGAGTTGTTCAATAGTTATATTTCTTTCCTGATTTTGATACTTTAAAAAATTTAATTTTGCAGTACCAAAATGGGCATCACATAGTCAAAGTCAGGGAAATTTAAACTATTTCTCACAAAACTTTTCTATAAAATATTGATGAACTTTATTAGAAGAAGTAAGTTCGGGATGATAAGAGCTTACCAGCATATTTTTTTCTTCTGCTGCTACGATGTGTCCTTCTACCTCAGACAACACGGTGACCTGTCCATCTACTTTAACAATGTAAGGCGCACGGATAAAGGTCATGGGAATTTTCCCGATTCCTTTAAATTCAGCTTCCGTAAAAAAACTTCCCAATTGTCTTCCGTAAGCATTTCTTTTCACGGAAATATTCATTAATCCTATATGAGGTTCCGGGTTTTCCGCTATATCTTTAGCTAATAAGATCAATCCCGCACAGGTGCCAAATGCAGGTAAACCCTCTTTTATCTTTGATTTCAGACTTTCCAGCATATAAAGTTCTCTTAATAACTTCCCCATTGTGGTACTTTCTCCTCCCGGCAGGATAATCCCATTCATATCCTGATTCAGGTCTTTTTTATTTCTAATCTCAAAAGAATCTATTTTCAATTCTTCCAATTTTCTTCTATGCTCTATAAAAGCTCCTTGTAGAGCCAATACCCCTATCTTCATGCTTTATTATACTGAATAATTAAAAATCATTTTGAAAGATTCGATATTTATCTTCCAAAATGATTCTGTGTATAGTTGAATTTTTTTATTTACCTCTTTCTGCCATTAAAAGCTCTATCTCAGCTTCATTGATTCCCACCATAGCTTCTCCCAAGTCTTCGGAAACTTCCAATAAAATTTGAGGGTTGTTATAATTAGTAACGGCTTTTACTATTGCCTGTGCTCTTTTTTCAGGGTCTCCGGATTTAAAGATGCCCGAACCGACAAATACTCCTTCTGCTCCCAGTTGCATCATTAAGGCTGCATCTGCCGGAGTAGCTACTCCACCGGCGGCAAAATTCACTACCGGTAATTTTCCGTTTTCATGAACAAACTTTACCAGATCATAAGGAACTTGTAATTCTTTAGCATGAAAGAAAAGTTCATCTTCCTGCATATTCTGGATTCTTCGGATTTCCTCACCCATAGCTCTCAAATGGCGTACTGCCTGAACTACATCTCCCGTTCCGGGTTCTCCCTTAGAGCGTATCATGGCTGCTCCCTCCTGAATTCTTCTTAAGGCTTCTCCCAAGTTTTTAGCTCCACAAACAAAAGGAACCTTAAACTTGGTTTTGTTTACATGATAACGATCGTCTGCCGGAGTTAATACCTCACTCTCGTCTATGTAATCAATTTCCAATGCTTCCAGAATTTGAGCCTCCACAAAATGCCCGATTCTTATTTTTGCCATTACAGGAATACTCACTGCTGCCTGTATCCCTTTAATCATTTTAGGGTCACTCATTCTGGATACTCCTCCTACGGCTCTTATGTCTGCCGGAATCCTTTCTAATGCCATCACGGCTGCCGCTCCTGCTGCTTCTGCTATTTCTGCTTGTTCCGGAGTGGAAACATCCATAATGACTCCCCCTTTTAACATTTGTGCCAAGTTCTTATTTAACTCGTATCTATTATTTTCCATCTTAAATATTAATTTTACTTTACAAAAATAATATTAAAAATAATTTTTTGGGTAATAATATACTATATTGAATCAAATAATATTAACAAATTGATAGATAAGTTGTTATATTTTTATAAGAGCATTGTCGTAAGTTAATGTAACACAGATGATTATATGTATTCAATGTAAACATATATAATGTTGAAGTATTTTAATTTATGTGGAAAATTTATTGATTCTTTGAAATATTTTTATCCTGTTATGGTTATAATTTGCATTCGGGGATTATTTTGGTGCCTTTATCTTATCATGGTTAGCTATATCTTGTATAAAAAACATGGTTTTTCATAAAAATATAAATCGTTTGTTTTAGGTTAATCTCCTTTTTGTGTAATTAACGTGAGTTCGGGATAAGAACGGAGTACGGCTTTGCTTCGCAAAGCCGTACAACCAATTGATATACAGTAAATTATGACCGTAATTGATGGAAAGACGACGTAGAGACGTCCCAATTTGGGCGTCTCTGTGCGTTATCGTTGTTGCATGTCTGACAACATGCCGGACATTATGACGTTATACCTTATTCTACTGAGCTTGAATTCCTAACGGAATTCGCAGGCGTAATTAAGGCATCCCATCGGGATGTTAG
>JAISSC010000124.1 GCA_031273305.1 Flavobacteriaceae bacterium | reverse complement strand
GTATATACCGAATATCCCATATTGACGAGGTATACCTTGTTATCTTCATCAGCGGCACTTATCTCATCAATCGCTGTTCTATTCAGATAGTTTCCTTTAATGTCATCCACATATTGTGTATTTTCAGCCTGAAAATTCCCGACAACCACCTGTAATTTAAGGGTTGCTACATCGGCTTCCGTGACGGCGTCTATATCGGTGGATTCTATTTTCCCTGCTGCCATCATTATAGAATTGTTGATGATCACTCTAAACTCATCGCCGCAATAAAATCCAAAATCCCATGAATCCCTTTGGGTTTCTTTCATTTTCAGGGCGGCAGATTCTGCATCCAGGTCTACCCATACCTGATTAGGTTCGGCAGGACCTCCTACTGTGGGGTTTAATATTGCTCCCGTAGGCTGAGGTACGCTTATAGGACTGTCATCTTCACTACATGAAGCGAATAACAAAAACAATCCGATACTACTTATATAAAATATATTTTTCATAATTTATTTAAAGGTTTAAGTTAAATCCAAGTTTTGCAAAATAAGACCTGCCGTAGAACAGGTTCAGGCTTGATATAGGTCCCTGATGTGCTCCTGCCTGAGCGGCTGTAGTATCGATATTTTTAACATCGAATATATTTCTTACGCCTAAGGTCAGTTCTATGGCTTTTTTAAATAATGATTTTCGTATGGAGGCATCCAACATGCTGAAATCATCCTGTTTTCCGAGATAGTAGGTGTCAGTGCTGGAGTTAAAAACATAGTTAGATTCTTTTCCGTTATATTTATAATAAACAGATAAAGTAGTTTCCCATTTAGGAATATTATAATGAATGCTGGAATTTAGCTGGAAAGTGTAGAGGTACTCGTCCGGAGGTGTTATTACCTTTATCCCGTTTATGTCGTCCTCCAACTTTTCGGAAACGCCGAAATAAGAAGCTCCTAAGGTAAAATTCAGGTTTTTATAGTAAAAACTGCTTCCCATATGCAATCCCCAGCTTAGATATTTATCTACGTTGATATATCTGTATTGGAGAGGTTGGGTGTTTATGGTCGAAAGTTCTATTTTATCTTTAAGGTCAATATAGAGGGTTCCTAAATTTATCTCTGACCGGAAATCACTGCCGGGCTTAGTTTTCCAGTGCCAGTGTATGGATGAGGAATAACCTTTTTCCGGAACCAGGTCTTCATTTCCTTGTACGTCATGATTAACATCTACAAAATAAGTATACAACTCCTCAAAATTAGGAGTTCTGTTGGTAGAGGCAAATTCGGCACGAATATTCGAATCAGGGGTTAAAATATATTTCATGGCTAAAGAGTATGAATACTGATTGTCAAATTTGGAACTGAAACTGGTTCTGAATCCCGGACGAAGAGATAAGCCCGACAGGGTTCGTATCTCTCCTGAGGCAAAGACGTCATAAGTATCCAAATGTCTTTGGGCATCGCCTTTGAATCCGGAAGTGGTTAGCCCTCCGATAGGGGTAGAATTGGCACTTCTGAAATTTTCCATAAAATTAAATTCATAACCCAGCTGGAAATCAAATATTTTGCTGTTCAAAAAACGGCTGAAAGTTCCTCTCGTATACCATGCTTCCGTTTCCTGATAGCTCTTATACGGAGGTTTTTCTCCAAAAACCTCTCGTTGGGCTATATCATAAAAATAATCTCTTTCCTTTCGGTCTTGTTTCTGGTAAGAAAAATCTCCTTTATAGTTGATCTTGTCAAAAAGAGTTGCTTCAATAAATAGTTGATTCATCAACCGGTCAGTGGAATAGTCCCTGTCAATAGAGGAATATGTATAAAGTCCTCCCTCTTCCAGAGGAGCATATTTGGTAATAGGATTATAATAATTAACAAGTTCGTGCAAATATTGTGCTTTGTAAAAAGCAGTAAAATTCTTTGTTTTAAAGTTTATCAAAGCATCAGCACTCCATTGTTCTTTGGGGAGCCATTCATAACCTCTGTTTCCATCATTCTGATAGTATCTTTTTCCCTCTCTCGAACCAAAAAAACCTTGAAAGTCATTACGGTTTGCTCCTACCGAAACAAACCATTTGTCGGAGATATTATGAGAAACGCTTAGAGATTGGATATGTCTTCCTTTCTCTTTCCAATCGTATTCATTGCCTACGGTTTCTTCCTGTACATATCCGGAAATTCTCCATTTGGAAGAATCTTTTTTCTTGGTGATAATATTGATCAGCCCGGTTAAGGAATTGGAGCCGTAATCAACCCCCATGCTTCCGCGTACAATTTCTATCCGTTCAACATTATCCAGATTTATTTTAGTTAAATCTACACGACTTCCCATAGCATTATCGGTTACCAAAGGAATGTTGTCTATAAGTACCTTAAAGTACTGTCCGTCTAATCCGAAAAGGTTTGCTTCCGAATCTCCCGTTCCGCTATTGGGAATGGTTACAAAGTTTAAATTATAATTCAGAATATCTGCTATGGTGCTCGCAGCTCTGTTTTTAATATCCTCCTGAGAGATGACTTCTATCTGATAAATAGATTTATCAATAGCCTGAGGAGAATATTGTCCTGTAACAACAACTTCTTCTATTTCTTTATTTTTTATGAGCGTACTGTCCGTTTTGCTCTGGGAATGGGCAATAGCGGAAGATATCAGAAATAAAAAACTGAAGAATAACGTTATTTTATGGGTATCTTTCATGATTTTTTTTTTGCAAAAGTAAAAATAATTTAGAATTATTTTACACATTGTTTAGAATTATTTCATGTATTGTTTAGAATTCTTTTAAGATTATTTATATATTTGTAGGCATAAAAGAAAAAATTTAATTTAAAACGTATGAAAAAAAATTTATTACTTTCAGTAACTCTGGCTTCCGTATTGGTTTTACGGGGTCAGGTAAAGGATGTTGAATTAACATTGCAACCTACTTATACCCATCAGGTATATTTTCAATTCGGCACGGATAATCAGGTTTCTATACCTGCGGCAACTTGGGATATTGCTTTTTTGAGGATAAGTCCCTATGCTTTTGCTACCAGAGTTAACGATTCCAGAATCCGGGTGTTTCAGGTGGCAAATTCCGCAAGTCAATGGAACTTAATATATATAGCTAATGAGGCTTCATGGACAGAATTATACAATAGTGAAACTGTTTGGAATAAAGGAGCTTTTGATAATGGTTCGGCAACTTATGGATGGGGAGAATATAATTCGAACACCCATCATGTGGTAGGTTCTATCGTATATGTTCTTAAATATACCGATAATACTTACCGGAAATTTATGATAGACGATTTTTCTAGTGGCTATACTTGTAAATATTCCACTTGGGATGGTTCTTCATGGGGTGCAGATCAGACCGTTATCGTTTCAAATTCATCCGGTACGGAAAGGTTTAATTATTATTCATTAGTTGATAACCAGCAGGTAAATTCCAGTATTCCTT
>JAISSC010000123.1 GCA_031273305.1 Flavobacteriaceae bacterium | reverse complement strand
CATAATAATATTTAACAAAGGAAAGAAAACTAAAAAAGTTTGGTTTTTTGATGTCACAGAAGATGGTTTTAAAAAAACGGGAAGTAAAAAAGGAAGAAGAAAAATTATTGATGATGATTTAGTTTTATTAAGACAAATTTGGAAAGACAAAACGGAAACTAAAAATTCATTTTTTGTTGATTTTAAAACTATAAAAGATAATAATTATAAACTATCTATGAATAATTATTTAAAAGCAGAAAACACAGTAAAAACTGTGAAACTTAAAGAACTTTTGAAAGACAATAAAATTATTATGGGATTTACACCAGACAGAAACGATGATGCATTCTGGTTTGGTGGAAAACATACTTGGGTAACAATTAGTGATATGGGAGAAGAAATGTATATTTCTTCTTCAAAAGAAAACATAACAGATTTAGCTTACAAAGCGAATAAACTTTTACCAAAAGATACACTTTTATTTAGTTTCAAATTATCAATTGGTAAAGTCGCTTTAACAGGGAAACCTTTATTTACTAATGAAGCAATTGCAGGATTAATTATAACCGATCCTATTATTAGAAAGTATTTATATTATATCTTGCCTAAAATTGATTATGAAACAAATAGAGCTACAAAAGGAGATACTTTAAATAAAGAAACAGTTGAAAATTTAGAAATTCCTTTTGAACCAGAAAAAATAAAAAGTATCGTTGAAAAACTTGACAAATTAGAGAAAGAAAGACAAATTTTAATTAAATCAAAGGAGAAACAAGAAAAACTACAAAAAGAAATAATCGACTCCGAAATAAATCACTGCTCATAACAGTAAGCTTGGCAAAATGGCGAGCCTACAAAGTTGCTAAACTTAAACATTAGGTGATAAACTAAAAGTTTCGTCTTCTAAAAACCACCATCGCCCAGTTTAAAAACATTACTGTAATGGATGGCTTATATACCTTATAAGAACTTACATAATTAAAATCAAAAGAATTTTTAAAGTTACTTTTTGATTTACTATTTTTAGTACCATAAGAGATATAATTCCAAAAAACTAAAATAACATTTTGTATACATCCTCTACTTTAGAGACCAGCTCAACACGGATGTTATATTTTTTGGATTCTATCTTGTTATATTTCGAGATAAAAATAACATCATATCCCAATTTTTCAGCCTCCGTAATTCGTTGTTCTATCCGATTTACGGCACGAATTTCTCCGCTCAATCCCACCTCTCCTGCAAACAGGCAATTATCGGGCAGGGAAATATCCTCGTTTGAAGATAAAATAGCACAAATTACGGCTAAATCAATAGCAGGGTCATCCGCCCGTATGCCTCCTGTAATGTTCAGAAAAACATCCTTAGTCCCCAAATGGAAGCCTGCACGTTTTTCCAAAACAGCCAGTAACATATTCAGCCTTTTAACATCAAAACCCGTAGTAACCCGTTGAGGAGTTCCATAAACCGCCGTAGATACCAGAGCCTGTATTTCTATCAACATAGGACGAAGCCCATCCAACGTGACGGCAATGGCACTACCCGATAAATTTTCATCTTTCTTGGAAACTAATATTTCGGAAGGATTCTTTACCTGACGCAGCCCCGAAGAGAACATCTCATAAATTCCCAGTTCGGAAGTGGAACCATACCGGTTTTTATTCGCCCGAAGTAACCGAAAAATATAATTTCGGTCACCCTCAAATTGAAGAACCACATCCACCATATGTTCCAGTATCTTGGGACCCGCAATAGAACCCTCTTTAGTAATATGCCCGATTAAAAAAACAGGCGTAGCCGTTTCCTTTGCATACCGTATCAATTCCGATGCACATTCCCTGATCTGTGAAATACTGCCCGGAGAAGATTCAATATACGAAGAATAAAGAGTTTGAATAGAATCAATAACCAACAGTTCGGGTCGTAGTTCTTTAGCCTTTTTTAATATCTTTTGAGTAGAAGTTTCCGTTAAAATAAAACAATCAGTATTAGCTATATCCAAACGGTCTGCCCTCATTTTTATCTGATTGTTGCTTTCTTCCCCCGAAACATAGAGAACCTTTCTGGGGATTTGGAGGGAGATTTGTAATAATAAGGTCGATTTCCCTATTCCCGGTTCACCACCAATTAAAATAACACTGCCCGGAACAATACCTCCACCAAGCAATTGATCCATTTCGGAATCTTGCGATAAGATACGATATTCCTCACGGGTTTCTATCTCATGGATATTATAAGCATTGTTTTTTATCTCCTTATCCATAGAAGCAGTGTGTTTAGGTTCTTTCTCCATCACCTCTTCCACAATAGAATTCCATTCTCCGCAAGCCTTACACTGCCCTAACCATTGAGAATATTGAGCACCACAACTCTGGCAAAAAAATGTAGTTTTAATCTTAGACATCCTTTATTTATATTATAAAATAAATACAAAAGTAACTTATTTTTCAACGAATAACGAATTCTTAAAGTAAAATTAAATCGGAATTTAATTTTTAACTGCCTTTTTATGAAAAAAATCATGTTTAATAATGTAACTGTATGGTTAAAATGTAGTAACTTTTGTACTTGGCTAAATTGTGGTAATCTTGCAACCCTTAAGGCAAAATACTAGTTAGGCAAGGTTTTCTTTACAGTCCCCACCCCCACTCTATGCCTGAAAAGCAAGACTAGTACCGCCTTTCAGATGGCGTTATTTGTTATCGTTGTGAGGCTGTCCAAAAAGGTTAGCGAACCCTTCTGAGAATCGCATAATATCAGGTAAGTGTCGTCCCTCCGGGACTTGCCATCGTGTTGCTACCACCTGTCCCATAAGCTAAAGCATACGGTTAATAAAGTGTCGTCCCATGCGGGACTTGCCCTATCGTGAAATGTATCCGCTTTTTGGACAACCTCTTATGAAAATCTGTCCTTTCAGGCTTCTGCTTGCGACACCTAATTTTGGTATTATAAAAATTATAAAATTCTGATTGTTATATAGTTGCAAAATTAAGCCTTTTAAAATGCCAAAGTCAGGGGATATTCATAAAAAATACTCTCTGAATGAATGAATGAATCAGTAGGTGGTATGAAAATCAAGACTTTCAGGCTTCTGCTTGCAATACAAGTCTCAATTAATTTTGATAAGCTCCTAAATCGGGGTTATTGGTTCTGGAAATTCCGTTAATATCCTGCGGAACCAAGTTGGCATAGGTAGGATTAGCCTTTCCCAATGCCGGAGATTCCGGTTTTAGGCTCAACAGGGTATTGGAAAACCATGTTTTATAAAAAAGTGGGTCTTCGTTTAGCAGAATGTCAACAAAGCCGGGATCTCCGTCAATAGGTATCCCTTTAGCACTGTTTTTAATAAGGTTCGTATCAAAAGTATAGCTGAAAGAGGCATCGTTGTGTTTGTCCAGATAAATGCTGTCGGCACTTCGAGTCCAGAAGATACAATTTTTAAAAACGGCAGTTAAGTTCTTATAAACTTCTCCTTGCGGACTTTGATATGCGTTGGATAAATATACGGAATATCCTGCTCCGAGTGTGAGGTTCCAATAGTTGGCAAAGGAACAGTGAGTGAAATCGTAGGTTCCGCCATATTCCAAAAGGAGATCAGCAGTTCCGCAGTTATTTATAGCCAGATTTTTCCCGGTTACTTTTCCTCCGATAGAATAAATTCCGGAATAAAGGAAATTATAAATTTTTGTATTGGAAATATCAAGCTGTGCATCCGTCTCCAGATAAAAGGCATGATTTCCTCCTCGTACAATCGCATAGTTTACATCGGCATATGCACCTGAAGCCAGATAAACCTGATTCCAGTTGGCAGGAAGAGAATCGTATTTGGTGTCGTGGCGGTCTCCCCTGAGTGTCACCTCCTTGTTCAGTGAGCCGTTAATGTGAAGTTCTCCTCCCTCGTCGATGATAAGTCCGGCGTTTTTATGGAAATAGACCTTAGTTCCTTCCTCTATGGTTAATTTTGCTCCGTTGGTAAATTTCAGGTCGCCATATATCACTTTGGATTTGGTATTATCCCATATCAGATCAGAGGAAATTTCTTTTGTTCCGGTAGTGGAAAAATAGAAATCGGCATCTTCTATCAATGAAAGGAGCTTAACTTTTTGAGTATGCCCTATGGTATTGAAAATTAAATCCTCATCAGCCAGAGCTTCGCCGGTGGAAATCGCTCCCGGAGCAATTTCTATGAAAATATATATGCTGTCCTTAGCACGTATGGGGATATTTTGGAAATGGTTATTGTTTGAATCTCCTCCCGGAATACCATCCACATTGATCTTGAATTGGGAATCCGCTCCTTTTTCAAGATAAATTTCGGGAATATTCACGTCTTCGTCCTGTTGATTGTATACTTTCAGGGCATAGGTTTCCGAACGTATTGTGGAAAATACGGTATCCAGCATAACGGTGTCTTTAGAGAACCGAAGTGGAGCGGATGCAGGATTGTAATCGTAATCATCCCTACAGGAAAAGACTGATAATAATACTAATGATAAGAAAATTACATAAGATATTTTTTTCATAGTAACTTTTACTGTTTTGAAGGGATAATTCTGATATTTTACCTGCTTTTAAAATTTATATCCGACACTTACCAGCAGAGAATTAGGTCTTTTTTCAAACTTAAATTCTTTTTCGGTATTATTGGAGATGAAATTCGTTTGAGTTTTGTTAAAACCAAATTCATAACGGACATCGAAAGTCACGGAGAAAATATCTACTCCTGCGCCCAGCTGACCTGCGAGGGAGAAATTATCGGTATCGGTCTTTCGGATGTTTTTAAGAGAAATTTTCTCACTTAAGGTAGTGGAAAATACAGGTCCGGCATATAACCGCCCGATGCCTAAAATCTTGGTTCCTGCCAATACCGGAATATCCAAACGATTGTAATTGGCGGAAAATTCACCTTCTGAGGAATTTAAATCCGTCTTCATTGAGGAGAAATAAATCTCCGGTTGAATAAACCACTTTACGATAGTAAATCGTCCGAATAACCCTGCATGCCATCCTATACTGTTTTTGGCATTGCTTTCTTTGATGTTGGTAACCGTTTGTTTTAAACTCCCGCTATATCCGAAAGCCATCCCTCCTTTAACTCCAAATTTTACCTGAGCAAAAGAGGTCGCCGAGACAGCCAGTAAGAAGAGTATTAAAAAATTTCGTTTCATAAATACTAAATTATTAAATGTTTTTTGATTAAGTTTTCAAAGGTAATTATTATTTATTAAATTTGGAAAAGTAATAAACGTAATTAAAATAACAAAAAAATAACACCATGGAAATAACCTATTATGGTCATGCATGTTTTGGTTTCAAAACATCGTCTTCTACAGTTGTAGTAGACCCATTCATTTCAGGAAATGAGCTGGCTAAAAATATAGACGTAAATGGGATAAAAGCCGAGTATATTCTTTTAACTCATGCACATTATGATCATATACTGGATGTGGAAATTATCGCTAAGAATAATGATGCAACCATTTTGGCAAATGCGGAAATTGCTTCGTATTATGAAAAACTGGGATATAAAGTTATCTCTATGAACATAGGAGGAGTTAAAAGGTTTGATTTTGGCAGAATTAAGATGGTTTCTGCCGTGCATAGCTCGTCTTTTCCCGATGGCACTTATGGAGGACTGGCTTGTGGTTTTTTAATGAAAATGGATGGAAAGGTAATTTATCTTTCGGGAGACACGGCATTAACCATAGACATGAAAACATTACCCTATGTTTACGGCTATATTAATGTCGCCATATTGCCCATAGGGAATACGTACACTATGGGAATTCATGATGCAATAGTAGCAGCAAAATTCACAGGTACACGCAATGTGATAGCTTCCCATTATGATACTTTTCCTCCTATAAAAGTAAATAAGGAAAAAGCACAGCAAATGTTCCTTGCAGAAGAAAAACATTTAACTTTTTTATCCATCGGGGGAACTTTAGATGTAAACACGTTTGTATAGACTTAAATTTCACGTAAACAAGGTATAATTATTGTTTATTGGATTTAAGAGGATAATATTTAACCAGAATGATGAATACTAATTTATTAGATAAATTTAATACTCCTTTTCAAAGTGTTCCTTTTGAAGATATTAAACAGGAAGATTTTAAACCGGCTATAGAGAAAGCTATTGAAGAGGCAAAAAGAGAGATAGAACAAATAGTTGCGAGCACAGACCCGCCTACTTTTGTAAATACTGTTGTGGCATTGGAAACAACAGGAAAAAAACTCCATGAGGTTGCTTCCGTATTTTTTAATTTGAACTCGGCGGAGACCAATGATTATCTTCAGAATTTAGCCAGAGAAATATCTCCGATGCTTACGGAGTATGCCAATGATATTATCTTTAATGAAAAACTCTTTGAGAAGATAAAGATAGTATATGAGACTACCCTGAAATCAAAACTGGATCAGGAAGAAGCCCGATTATTGGATAAAACGTATAAGCATTTTTCAAAGAACGGTGCTTTACTTCCGGAGGGAGAAAAACAGAAATTAAGAGAGATTTCCAATGAATTGGCAGTACTTTCCGTGAGGTTCGGTCAGAATGTTTTAAAAGAAACGAATGATTATTTTTTACA
>JAISSC010000187.1 GCA_031273305.1 Flavobacteriaceae bacterium | reverse complement strand
ACCGCTATCCTGACGAATATCCAAAGAGGCAAAGTGACGACGGAAAGTTTTCACCTGTCTGGCAAACCTGTCTAATACATTCAAAAATATTCCATCATGTTTTTCAATCAGGATTTTTCGTATTTCTTCAATCTTCTGTAAAATGGTCTCGGTGGTCAAATCACTTTTCACCCCAAAAGAGTTTTCATAGATCAGCTCAGACAACTCCCGTAGTTTTTCATAAACACCTCTAAATGTTAATCTGCGTGATATTTTTTTCAAATCATTATAGTAACATTTCATGATGTTGATTCTCAGCTCTTCGGTCACTTTTTTGGTAATATCGGCTGTAACAAAAGGATTGCCATCTCTGTCTCCTCCCGGCCAAAAGCCTAGTTCCATCACCGGGACAAATTCCTCTCCTGTTTTATAATGTTCCAAAAACAATTTTTCATGCAATTGACCAATGGCATCGTAATATACATAACGCAAATAATATATAATACTGTTGGCTTCCTCCAGAGGAGTAGGTTGCATCTTGTTGATAAAAGGAGTTTTTCCCAGTTGTTGAAGCAAATCATTAATTTGAGTGACATCATTTCTTTGTATGGATTCCGTTAGATCCGAAATAATTCTCAACACCGGATTAGGATAAAACTGGGTTGGGTGTGCAGTAAAGACTACCCTTACCTTAAACGTCTTTAGTTCCTCATATACGTTCTCCAATTTTTTTTGTTGACGGGCTATCTGGTATAAATTTTCCAGAGTACCTTTCTGATGGTTCAGCGTTGCTATGGCGTCAAAAGAAGCATCTTCCACCGAGTCGAACAAAACCACCTCCCTTTCAACAAACTGGATAATTCTAAACAACAGGTCAAGTTTATCTTCTTCTTTTTTGAGATGAGCAAATCGCGTCAAAAATATATCAATTATATCCTTCGGATTCTTAGCTTCCTTCAATTCTTTATTGCTCAGATCATACAACATCGGAGTTAAAGAACCTAATTTTCCCATATCGTCATATGGAAGATTGGAAAATAAACTGTTATATACGATGTATTTATTCTCCACCTCCTGTCTAAAAGAGCTTTCAGCAATATTCTTATTCATATTTTTTTATGTTAGCATAACAAATTTATGAAATTAAGTTCATAAAAATTTATTTTTTTAGTAATATGCAAAAATTTTTGTTCCAAAAAATCTGTAACTTTGTTTAACATTTAATAAATATTATTGTGATTGAAGAAAAAGTTTCAGCTGCCAATGCTCATTTAAGTTTCCAGGAATTTAAAAAAGAAGTTTTAAACGACTACAGATTATGCCTTATAAGTCGGGAATGTAGCTTATTGGGAAGAAAAGAAGTACTTTCGGGAAAAGCTAAATTTGGAATTTTAGGAGATGGAAAAGAACTCCCCCAAGTAGCTATGGCAAAAGTTTTCAGAAATGGAGATTTTCGTTCAGGATATTATCGGGATCAAACTTTCGAGCTTGCTATTGGTGAAATAACTATCGAAAATTACTTTGCTCAATTATATGCAGATACGGATCAGGACAGGGAACCCGAATCCGGAGGAAGAATGATGAATTGTCACTATGCCACCCGCCTTCTCAACAGTGACGGAACATGGAGGAATCTCACGCAACAGAAAAACAATGCTGCCGATATTTCACCTACGGCAGGACAAGTGCCTCGTTTATTGGGATTATCCTATGCCTCCAAATTATACAGAACCTCTCCCGGATTGCAGGACAAGGTTCAATTCTCTGATAAGGGAAAAGAAGTCGGGTTCGGAACGATAGGAGATGCGAGTACCACTGAGGGTCACTTCTGGGAAACTTTAAATGCCGCCTGTGCTTTGCAGCTCCCCATGATTCTTTCTATCTGGGATGACGGATATGGAATTTCCGTAGCTTCTCCGCACCAAAGAGGAAAAGAGGACTTTTCCGAACTTTTACAGGGTTTTCAGCGAACCTCCAAAGAACAACATACCGGCTGTGAGATAATTAAGGTGCAGGGATGGAATTATGCCGGATTGATTGACGCTTATGCAAAAGCAGAACAAATGGCAAGAGAAGAATATATTCCCGTCATTGTGCATGTACATGAACTCACCCAGCCGCAAGGGCATTCCACTTCCGGGTCTCATGAAAGGTATAAATCTCCCGAACGATTACAATGGGAAAAAGAGTTTGATTGTATAACCAAATTCAAACAGTGGATATTGAACTACACAGTTTATGATTACGAAACAAACGACGAAATTCATATAGCTTCTTCGGAAGAGTTGGAAACAATAGAACAGGAAGCAAGGCAATTAGTTAAAGACAACCAGAAAAACGCATGGACTAAATTCAGGTCTGCAATAGATTCTTTTAAAGACGAAGCCCTCTTTTTCCTGCAAAAATTAATAGATAAAAGTCCCAAAAAAAGCTTTATTTCCAAAGAAAAAGAAGATTTTTTATCCATTTCCACTCCATATAAGAAAGACATCTTTCACTTGGTTAGAAAAGTTTTGCGCATAACAAGAGATGAAGATTCTCCTGAGAAGACCGAACTTCTGCAATGGTTTGAAAAGGCTCTGGAAACGGAAATAGAAAATTACAATTCCAAACTTTATCCTGAAACGGCGTTTTCTGCTTTAAAGGTTGACTATATTCCTCCCACCTATGATGAAAACCCTAAGGAGGTGGACGGAAGAATCGTAGCGCGTGATAATTTTGACAAACTTTTTGAGAAATATCCGGAGATTATTGCCTTCGGAGAAGATGTAGGGAAGATAGGAGATGTAAATCAGGGATTTGAAGGCTTGCAGGAAAAATACGGAAAGTTGCGAGTAGCAGATACCGGAATCAGGGAGGCTACTATTATAGGTCAGGGAATCGGAATGGCTATGAGAGGTCTTCGCCCGATAGCCGAGATTCAATATCTGGATTATGTCCTTTACGGTCTGCAAACAATGAGTGATGATTTGTCTACATTAAGCTACAGAACCAAAGGAAGTCAAAAAGCACCTCTTATCATCCGTACGCGCGGTCACCGTCTGGAGGGAATCTGGCATTCGGGTTCTCAGATGGGAGGATTAATTCACCTGCTTCGGGGAATTTACATTCTGGTTCCCAGAAATTTTGTAAAAGCGGCAGGATTTTATAACACAATGCTTCAGGCGGATGAACCTTGCCTGATTGTAGAATGCCTGAACGGATACCGACTGAAAGAGCCTATTCCCAATAATCTTGGTGAATTTACCACACAGGTGGGAGAGGTGGAGGTTACGAAAGAGGGAAAAGATATTACTGTGGTGACTTACGGTTCTACTTGGAGGATCGTAGCGGAAGCGGATAAAGAATTACAAACCTTAGGAATTGATATTGAAATTATTGATGCCCAATCTTTAGTTCCTTTTGACATCAGGCAGCAGGTCAAAGAGAGTTTGAAAAAAACCAACCGGCTGATTATCATTGATGAAGACGTTCCGGGAGGTGCGAGTTCATATTTATTACAGAAAATTCTGGAAGAGCAAAAAGGTTTCCAATATCTGGATTCCGCTCCCAAAACAATAACGGCAAAAGAACACCGTCCGGCTTACGGCTCCGACGGAGATTACTTTTCCAAACCCTCTTTGGATGATATAGTAGAGGGAATCTACGAACTTATGCACGAGGTAAATCCGATAAAATTTCCTAAAATCCGATAAATCGTTTGAATTATGTATTTGAAAAACCTGAGATTATTTAACTTTAAAAATTTTAAGCAAAAACAATTTTCCTTTTCTGAGAAGATCAATTGTTTCGTGGGAGATAACGGAGTCGGAAAAACCAATGTTTTAGATGCGATTCACTATTTATCTTTAACTAAAAGTTATCTGAACCATTCCGATCTGAATAACATCAGTTTTGGGGAGAGTCTTTTTTCGCTGGAAGGAAATTTTATTGATAAAGATAACGAGGATACTATAAAACTTTTGGTGAGTTTCGGACAGAAAAAGATTATAAAAAGGAACAACAAAGCATACGAAAAGCTCTCGGATCATATCGGGAAATATCCTTGTGTTATGATTTCTCCTTATGATCATAACCTGATTACGGAAGGAAGCGAGTTTCGCCGTAAGTTCATAGATGGGATGATAAGTCAGGTTAACACCGAATATCTGCATTTTTTACTTCGTTATCAAAAGGCTTTGACTCAAAGAAATGCGTTACTGAAATTATTTATTTCCAATAATTTTTTCGACTCTTTAAGTCTGGAAATTTACGATGCCGAACTTATCGAAAACGGAACTAAGATATACCAAATCCGAAGGGAGTTTATCGAAAATTATTTTCCGAAATTCGCTCAATTCTATTATATTCTCTCTCAGGGAAAAGAAATGGTAGACATCCAGTATGTTACGGATATGGAAGAAATGCAAGGAATTGATTTTGAAACGATTTTAAAAATGAACCTTTCCAAAGACCGTGTAGCGGCTTATACTACCAAAGGCATTCATAAAGACGACCTGATTTTTAACTTATTTAAATATCCTATTAAAAGATTCGGCTCTCAGGGACAACAAAAATCCTTTTTAATATCTCTAAAGTTAGCTCAATTACAAACGATTAAGGAATTTTCAAAGAAAAATCCGGTGCTTTTGATGGACGATATTTTTGATAAATTGGATGAACGTCGGGTAGCTCAACTGGTAAAACTGGTTCATGAAGAAGAATTTGGGCAAATATTCCTCTCAGACACCCATCAGGAACGAACAGAGAAAATAGTAAAGCAAATCGGCCCGAATTATCAGGTTTTTGGGTTGTGATATTTGCTAACTTATCTAATATGACTTACTTTTGTTTAATAAGTTAGTTGCGCATCACAACGGTTTGCTTACTCTTCCGTGCATAAAATTCGCTGGTGCACAAGATGCAAATTTAGCTAAAAATTTTGAAAGCGAATCACAACTTAAAAACCCCTGAATTTACTTTTGATAAGTTGGAATCTAAGTCCAAAGTTAACTAAAGTTTTGTAAGCTAATCACAACTTGTTGTCGTTGGTTTCCATTTTTTTAAATGTTGGAATCTTAAGTCCAAAGTTAGCTAAATTTTTGTAAGCTAATCACAACACTACCAAACCAATAGAGTGTCTCCGTTCCGTTGGAATCTTAAGTCCAAAGTTAGCTAAATTTTTGTAAGCTAATCACAACCCTATTTTCGTTTAAATAGAGATACTATCAAAAGTAAAACTATCGCTCCAACAGTAGACATAGCCAACAATACTACCTTATTTCCGTCAGTTGCCGGTATCCTGAGAAGACCAAATATCGTTCTTCCTAAAACACTTCCTACAATTCCTATTAATAAATTTACAAGGCATCCAAATCCTTTTCCTCTAATTAAAATCCCGGCTAAAAAACCGGCAACTATTCCAATTATAACAGACCAAATCATAGATAATGTTTTTAATTTTTTAAGGTTAGGTTAATTTATCTTTATTAGTTTATTTCTGTGAAAATCAATTATTCTCTTCCAATCAAAGTAACCAAAAACAGCAATTATAAATAAAAATATCGTCAATAAAGAATATAAAAACAATCCTTTGTGAATTAATAAAGGTATCGCTATTAAGTTACTGATGTTAAGAAATATCCAATTCTCCACTTTTCGTTTTGCCAATAACCACATTCCTGCCCAGGCAAAAGCACTCACCAGAGAATCCCAAACAGGAACATCAGAATTGGTAAAATGTAAAAACAAGTATAAGATATTCCATGAGCCTATAACAATCCCTATGGAAATCATCCACTCCCGAGTAGTGGAATAACTTACATTTAAGCCTGTTCCTTTCCTTTTAGACCATAGTACCCATCCGTAAACGCTCATGACGAAATAATAGACCTGCAATAAAATTTCGGCATATAACCGAACGTCAAAATACAAATAGGCTGTAATACTGATACTTATCAATCCGCAAGGATATAACCATACTTTATTACATTTGGCAAATAGAACTTCTGTTATTCCAAAACAAACTCCTATACCTTCTAACCATGAAACTTGTTTATACTGCTCTCTGACTATCAGAAACCATTCTTCCAACATATCCATAACGTATAACTTGTTGTTAGTCAGTTATATTATTATGGGTACTTACAAAAAATACTGTTACTATACAACTTCCCTACGTCGGCATTATCCGAATCAGGTTCTTAGGGTATGATCTCAGCTTTTTTAATTATCAAGCACCCCCTTTATAACTTTCAAAGCAAAGGTAATAAATAATTAATAGGTTTCCGGCTTATGTTTTAAAATAAGAGTAGACCTAAGTTAACTAAAGTTTTGTAAGCAAATCACAGCAAGTATGATAAGAAGTTGCTTAATTCTGCAACTGTGAATTATTCCATAAAAATACGAAAAAGTAAGCAAATCACAGCATATTGTATGAAGCACGTGAAGAATAATGTACTGTGAATTATTCCATAAAAATACGAAAAAGTAAGCAAATCACAGCCGATAAATCCTTATCGTAGGACATCGTGAAACTGTGAATTATTCCATAAAAATACGAAAAAGTAAGCGCATCACAACACATTCACGCAATAGAACCTGAATTTTTTTGTTGAAATCCTAATCCCAAAGTTAACTAAATTCTCAGGTTTTCAATATCTTTTTCCATTCCTTGATGGCATTTGTATTTAAGTCAATGTAATCTTTATTTCCTTCTTTTTGTGCTCCTTCCAGTGATTTCTCCGCAGATTCGATAGCTCCTTTTAAATCTCCCAATTTAGCCTGTATCTGGGATTTTATCCTGAAATACCAATATGGAGAACTACCCTGTTTTAAATCTATGGCTCTGTTTATCCAGTTCAGTGCTTTTTTCATATCTCCGCCCGACTGTAAGTAGTAATTTGCTGAGGCATAGTAAGCATTTGCATCTGCATTGGGGTTTGATAAAATTCCCTCAATACTGGCATTTGCTATTTTCTGGGTTGGCACATCAATTTTTACTTCCACACGTGTCTGATCCCATAAAAACTGTAGTTGTGCGGAATTATCGGAAAGGTTATTAATCCCGATGGTGAAAGATTCTATTGATTCTTCCACTTTTTTAACAGGTACGGTAGTTTTTAACACGATCTTGTTTTCCTCCCAGTTTTCGGGAACTCCCCAATTCTCAGAATCGGAATAAAGAATAATATCCCATTCATCTTCACGAGGGATGGTATACAGGGCATACTTTCCTTTGGGAATCGTAATTCCGTCAATTTCCACATCATCTCCGAATTTGATGGTGGTATTTTCATTTGCTCCCGTCCTCCAAATCTGTCCGTAAGGAACAAGTCCACCGAAAATTACTCTTCCTTTCTTGTTAGGTCGGGAATATACATACTCTACATCCGTCAGGCCTACCATTTGTTCTACCTTAGATTTAAGGCTGGCAGCCGGAGTTTTTATTGTTTGTGCTTCTCCAAAAAAGGAGAAAGACATAATCATTACGGTTAAAATTATTCTTCTCATTACTCCAAATTTAAATTATTTATCTTATTTATTAATTATTTTCGCCCAAGTGTCTTTTAGAGTCACGGTTCTGTTAAAAACCGGTTTATCTTCCGTAGAGTCAGTGTCTACGGCAAAATATCCCAATCTTTGAAACTGATATTTATCTCCGATTTTTGTGCCTTTCAGACCTGGTTCGGAAAAACCCTGAATAATTTTTAAAGATTCCGGATTTAGAAACTCAAGGAAGTCTCCCTCCTGTGTGTCCGGTGATTCTTCTTTAAACAGGCGGTCATACATCCGCACTTCTATTGGCAGCGCATGTTTTACAGAAACCCAGTGCAACGTTCCTTTTACTTTCCTCGTACTTGCATCTGTTCCGCTTCCGCTTTTGCTTTCTTCATCATAAGTGCAATAAATGGTTTGTATTATTCCCTCCGTATCTTTTTCTACGGATTCTGCTTTAATAATATAGGCTCCTTTTAACCGTACTTCCCCGCCGATCGTTAGCCGGAAGAATTTTTTAGGGGCTTCTTCCATGAAATCTTCCCGTTCTATATAAATTTCTCTTGAGAAAGGAACTTCTCGTTCTCCTGCGTCGGCATCTTCGGGGTTATTCTCTATGATAACTTTTTCTTCTCTGGTTTCCGGATAGTTTGTAATTACTACTTTTACCGGGTTAATAACAGCCATTACTCTGGGTGCTATTTTATTTAAATGATCCCGAACGGTAAATTCCAATAAGGCTACGTCTATAATATTATCTCTTTTTGCAACACCTACTCTGTCCATAAAATCACGGATAGCCTCCGGAGTATATCCTCTTCTTCTCATTCCGGAGACGGTAGGCATACGGGGGTCATCCCATCCGGAGACGTATTTCCCCTCCACCAGTCGAAGCAATTTTCTCTTACTGGTTATGGTATAGCTTAAATTCAGCCGTGCAAATTCGCGTTGCTTACTTTTAACATCTCCTTCATATACCTGCTCTAAGAACCATTCATATAAAGGACGATGATTTTCAAATTCGAGTGAGCACAAGGAGTGGGAGACCTGTTCTATATAATCTGATTCTCCGTGTGTCCAGTCATATAAAGGATAGATACACCAATCGTCGCCCGTACGTTGATGGTGTTTCTTTAAGATGCGGTACATAACCGGGTCTCTCATATTCATATTGGGAGATTTCATATTTATTTTTGCACGAAGCACATGAGTTCCTTCTTCAAATTCGCCGGCTCTCATCCTCCTCAATAAGGAGATATTTTCCTCCGGAGTTCTGTTTCTGTAAGGACTTTCAATACCCTCCTCGAAAGGAGTTCTCCTCTGTTCGTTGATTTCTTCCGAAGTTTGGTCGTCCACATAGGCTTTTCCCTCCCTGACTAGTTTTTCAGCCCAATCATATAATCGTTGAAAATAATCGGAGGCGTAACATTCTTTATCCCAATGGTATCCCAACCATTCTACATCCCTCCTGATGGCGTCTACATATTCCTGATCTTCTTTTGCCGGGTTGGTATCATCAAAACGTAAATTCACCGGAGCATTGTATCTTTCTCCTAATCCGAAGTTTATCCAAATGGCTTTGGTATGTCCTATGTGCAGATAACCATTAGGTTCGGGAGGAAATCTAAATCTCAACTTATTTTTCGGAAATCCGTTTGCTAAATCTTCTTCTATGATCTGTTCTAAAAAATTTACCGGTCTTTTCTCTTCTTCGTGCATAAAATAATATGTATTGGCAGACAAATTTACGTTATTTTTCAAATAAATTCGCAACTTAAAATTTTGATTTAGCAAATGCTTTATATTCTAAATAAATTTCGGCAGATAAAAAGATATTTATAATTTAAAAAATAAAATTATCCCTGTTTTCGTTTTTAAATTAGCTATTTTTGTACTTATGAAGAAACGCTTTATTCCTATCTTATCCGGATTGATGACTATTTCCCTGGTTATATTTGTAGGATTACAGGTTTTTTGGCTTAAACAGTCTATTGATGCCGGAGAACAAGACTTTTCATCAAGGGTTTATAAGGCATTGAACAGTTCTGCGCTGAAGATAAACACCATTGAAATAAACAAATTTTATAAACCTTTCACCAATTTTTATCAGGACATCAACAGTCAGAAGGATTCCAGTACCATCCAGACGGCGATGAGCGTAATAGATTCTCAATCAGTTAAATACATTATATATAAAAAAACTATTGTTAACAAGAAACCTCTGGCTATTCCTTTTTCTAAAAAAGATACTTTGAAAATAACCAATCTTTTGACGGATGAGGGGGTTTTAAAGATAAAAAAGGATTCTAATGACCAGAATTTGAAACCCATAGAAGAAAGTATCGAGAATAGTTTTGTCAGTCCTAAGTTTACTTTAGATGAATTTGCCCGCTTAAGTGTCAACCAGATGACTTTAGAATCGAGGGTAAATGTGAGATTAATCGACTCGGTAGTGAGTCAGGAGCTTAAAAAACAGAATATTGACACGGAATTTAAATACGGGATTCTAAACAATAAGTTGAAATTAACCAAAGTTCACAGTGAAGATTTTTTAGAAAATAATCCGTCTCAACAAAATTACATTGTTATCTTATTTTCGGACAGGAAGGATGACCCTCAATATTATCTTTCGGTCTATTTCCCGTCTAAACAGTATTCCGTGTTAAATCCTATCTTCGGAGCTATCGCCGTGACAATAGCTTCTACTCTTGTTATTATCGCTATTTATATCGCCTCCATTTATTATATGTCTCAGCAAAAGAAGATATCCGAGATAAAAACGGACTTTATAAATAATATGTCGCATGAGTTCAAAACGCCCATTGCCACCATAAATATTGCTACCGATGCATTGAACTGGGAAAAAGTACAGAACGATCCTGAGAAGATGAAGTTATACACCTCCATAATCAAGCAGGAAAACGAACGTATGAGAAAACAGGTAGAGATGGTATTACGGATGTCAAAGCTGGAAAGGAATGCCCTTGAGCTTATCCGTAAGGAGACCGATATGCGCGAAATTCTAAAGAACAGCGTTAAAACCGTTCGTGTTCAGGTGGAACAGCGGGGAGGAACCATTACCGAGAATTATACGGCAGAAAAGCATGTGGCGAATATAGACGGATTCCACCTTACAAATGCCTTTGTAAACATATTGGACAATGCAAATAAATACTCTCTGGATAATCCGGAGATAACGGTAAAGACATACAACGATAAGAATGATTATGTAATAGAATTTTCCGATAAAGGAAAAGGAATGCCCGAAAATGTTATTAAAAAGATATTCGAAAAGTTTTATCGAGAAGAGACCGGGAATATACATAACGTTAAAGGACACGGATTAGGACTGGCTTATGTTAAAAATATTATCAATATGCACAATGGTGGTATTAAAGTTGTAAGTAAATTACACAAAGGGACCACTTTTGTTGTACGAATCCCATTAAATCAAAAACACCATGGATAAAAAAGTAAAATTGTTATTAATAGAAGATGATCCGAGTTTCGGAGCCGTCTTAAAAGATTATCTCACGCTGAATGATTATGATGTGACACTCGCCATAGATGGAGAAGATGGTTTGGAGAAATTCAAATCAAGTACTTTTGATATTTGTCTTTCCGATGTTATGATGCCTAAAAAAGACGGATTTACACTTGCTAAAGAAATTATAGACCTTAATCCGGAGGTTCCTATTATATTCTTAACAGCTAAAAACATGCGGGAAGACATTTTAACCGGATATAAATTAGGTGCTAACGACTACATTACCAAACCTTTTGATTCTGAGGTATTGCTTTATAAGATAAATGCCGTCTTACAAAGAAACTCAATGAGCAATGCCGGAAGTGACGATGAAGACAAAGAAATTTATGAAATTTCCAATTTTAAGTTCAATACCAAATTGAGACAACTGGAGGTAAATGATAAAATGTATAAATTATCGCCTAAGGAAAATGAACTCCTTAAGCTCCTGTGCAAGTATAAAAACGACCTGATGCCAAGAGAAGAAGCCCTCACTAAAATATGGCATAATGACAATTATTTCACATCTAGGAGTATGGATGTTTATATTGCCAAAATAAGAAAATTATTGAAGGATAATGAAAATATTGAAATAGTTAATATTCACGGAGAAGGATTTCGTTTACTTGTGAAAAATTAATTTAACCTGTGGGTTGAGTAGGCATGACGTAGAGACGTTCCAATTTGGGCGTCTCCCCCAATTGCACAATGATTGCACAATGATAACACACAGAGACGCCCGAATTGGGACGTCTCTACTGTTTTATTTGTTTAATTAATTAAATCAATGCTCCGCCACACAACGAACGCTATAAGCGTGGGATCGGAGGGCGGGAGAGTAGTTATTAGTCAAGCCTTGCCTTTGAAGCATAATCATATTCGTACCTCCCCCCATCACCGTACTGCTCCAGTAGAAACCTTGTTTGCCTGAAAGGTCAACGTTACCACCAGTAAAGTATTTATAGCCTGCTGCGGGCAGAAACAGTGAGGGAGCATCGGGGTCGCCGCCTATTTTATAAATAAGATGACCGCCGGGGGTATCCGGACTACCCCAAGTATCATTATTATTGCCAATGGAATGGCTTACAGTAGGGATAACCGGCAACCATTTATTGTATGTAAATTCTTTACCGTTATCATCAATCACCACGTTATTGGCACCGCCGTTGACAATGCTGCTCCACTCATCTCCGGTAGGCATTCGCCAGCCGTTGGGGCATGGGTCATTGTCTGTTACCTTTACAGGACTGACAGGGGAAGAGTTGTTTGCTCCAACGCCGTCCCAACGGGCAGGGAACATTTCGGTAGTGGAGTTGTAATTGGCATTGTAACTGTCCGTTTTAATCCAGTCATACTCATAATGAGGAGATGATACGTTAGGTCTTATAAAATTACCGTAAGCAGTTTCTCCTTCTAACACTTGTCCTTTATTATTTAACGATGTAGTGGCTACAGCTCCTTGAACTGTTGAAGCATTCCGCAACTGGTGATTGTCTTTCTGACGTCCCCACTGGTACAAGTCGCCGTAAACGCGGCTATTTTGGGTGTAAATGTTAGATATTGACCCCCCTGTTCTTAGCCATTTGTTATTGAGGTTGGGATTGGTCATATAGTCGAGTTGCTCGGAGATACGCATAGGCTCAGCACCAAGATTATGGCATTGGAAAGTAATATAACCGTGTCCGTCGGTGTCGTTTGTGCCTTTGTAATCTGGCGTAGTTAAGGTAGATGGCAGTGTGCAGCCGGTGGTGCGGTCGCGCACCTCAATAAGTTTGGTCAGTACGTATTCGGCATTACAATTGCCGCCCGTAATCTTTGCCACGCATGTCAGAGTAACGGACAGGGCTGCATCGGGGTTGCCCGCAATACGCGGGTCGTTCAGTACAGATGGTTTGAATTTAATGGTTAGAGTACCGGTATTATTATTTATGGAGGACGTAAAATTATCCAAAATACCATCCGGGTCGTTCACGCTCCAGGTGTAGGTAAGAACACCGGTATTATCGGATGTGGTACGGTCAATGGTATAGGTTCGCTCTAATGTGCCGGCTGTTAGTTTATTGTCGTCTGTATCACGTTGGTTATCCGTACCATACCGCAACGTTTGAGTCTGATACTGTGTAGCATAAATATCGTAGAACACTTCGCCACTAAGCCAGAAGCCGTGTCTATCTTCCAGTTTGCCGGTAGCGGTGGCAGGAGCAGAGGCATCCGAATTGTCACGTTCATCGTTATTCGATATGGCGGTAACTGTAACCACGTAAGTCCGTTCAGTGCCATCGTAAGGCACAAAGAATTGGCTGTCTTTGTCTCCGGAAACCGTTCCTGTTACGGCAGCATTCGGCGGATTTATGGAGATAATGTTCCACACAAACTTTTCGGTATCTGCCAGATCGGGGTAGACCTCTTTCACTTTAAATAAGGCTCCATCTCCGCAATCAGGGCAGGAAATCGGCAGGATAAGTGGTCTGGCAAGGGGATCGTTGGCATTAGTAACAGTGAGGGATGCATTCCATTTCTTACCGTCCCATACGTAGACACCCGGTAAGTTGTAACTGGCTTCTCCGATGTTGTAAACCAATGCACCTCTAAAAGCTGCTTTGGCATCAATCAGAGCCTGCCCTTCCAAACCGTACATACCCGGAAACTCTTCGGGAATCTCATATAAGTCTATCAATTCCACATTCGAGAGTATAAAACCGCCCTTCATGGTGGAATTAAGGCTTAGTACCGAGCCTGCCGCCGGAGCTTCATCGCCACCGATAGTTACCTGTGCCTCTGTGCGGGAAATTCCGAGCGTTATTGCCACAAGGGCAAGATAAATACTGCCGGATATTATTTTATGTATGGGGGGGGGGTAAATTGCTTATAGTCAAATAGTTGCGCTATCCGACCGAAGTTGTGAAGAAATATGTAGAATCGTTTCATGATCTTAAAGTTTTATGTTAGGTGATTAAATGTAAGATTATAGTATATAAAATTACCATGTAAATGTACGACAAAATTTACAATAAGGCAATGTGGAAATACCATTTATTACAAAATGAACAGATAAAAAACTGCGTTTCTGTGTTTGCAAGGAGGGAGACAATGATGTAATATATTGGTAAACAGTATGTTGCAATCTGATATTATGAGCTAAAGATGAGCAATATCATACCATTATAAGGAAGTATGATGTAGAGACGTCCCAATTTGGGCGTCTCCCCCAATTGCACAATGATTGCACAATGATAACGCACAGAGACGCCCA
>JAISSC010000056.1 GCA_031273305.1 Flavobacteriaceae bacterium | reverse complement strand
GGTAAACTAAAATTTTCTGTCTGGATATCCACCTATATTAAAAATACAATTTCATGCAAATATCATAATTTTTACATTTTTTTCAAAAACATATGATTAAAATATTATATTTGCATAATCACAAAAAAAAGTATAAAGTTATTTGAATTTTAAATCATATGGCAACTGAACAAAAAGGTAAAATATCTCAGGTTATAGGGCCTGTTATAGATGTTGTTTTTGACGAAGTAGAACAACTTCCTAACATTTATGACGCTTTAGAAGTAGTAAAAGGAAACGGCGAACCTAATTTGGTGCTTGAAGTAGAGCAACATATTGGGCAGGATATCATACGTTGTATTGCAATGGATGCAACCGACGGATTATATCGCGGGCAGGAAGTTATTACTACCGGTAAGGCTATTACGGTTCCTATCGGAGAAGAAGTAAACGGACGTTTATTCAATGTTATTGGAAAAGCGATTGACGGTATTGGGGAAGTCCCTAAAACTAATGAATTACCCATTCACAGATCTGCACCAAAGTTTGAAGACCTTTCCACATCTGCGGAAGTTCTTTATACGGGAATTAAGGTAATCGACCTTATCGAGCCTTACTCTAAAGGAGGTAAGATCGGGTTATTCGGAGGTGCAGGAGTTGGTAAAACCGTACTAATTCAGGAATTAATAAATAATATAGCCAAAGGGCACGGAGGACTTTCCGTGTTTGCAGGAGTAGGTGAAAGAACTCGTGAGGGAAATGACCTTCTTCGTGAAATGCTGGAATCTAAAATTATCTCTTACGGAGATGAATTTATGAAATCTATGGAAGAAGGAGGATGGGACTTATCTAAGGTAGACCATGAGGCACTGAAAACTTCCAAAGTAGCTTTCGTTTTCGGACAGATGAATGAACCTCCGGGCGCACGTGCACGAGTTGCCCTTTCAGGATTGACATTAGCCGAATATTATCGGGATGGTTTAGGTGAAGGAAAAGGACGTGACGTGCTATTCTTCATTGATAATATATTCCGTTTCACTCAGGCAGGTTCCGAAGTATCCGCCCTGTTAGGACGTATGCCTTCTGCAGTAGGATACCAACCTACGCTGGCAAGTGAGATGGGAGCTTTACAGGAAAGAATTACTTCCACCAAGAACGGTTCCATTACTTCCGTACAGGCGGTGTATGTCCCGGCAGACGACCTTACCGACCCTGCTCCGGCTACTACTTTCGCTTATCTGGATGCAACTACCGTACTGGACAGAAAGATAGCCTCTTTGGGTATTTATCCTGCGGTTGATCCTCTACAATCTACTTCCAGAATTTTAACTCCGGAAGTTTTAGGTAATGAACATTATGATTGTGCTCAAAATGTAAAAGAAATTTTGCAGAGATATAAAGCCCTTCAGGATATTATTGCCATTCTCGGTATGGAAGAATTGAGTGAAGAAGATAAACTTGTTGTTCACAGAGCAAGAAGAGTTCAAAGATTTTTATCTCAACCGTTCCACGTAGCGGAACAATTTACAGGAACTCCGGGAGCTTTAGTGGATATTAAAGATACTATCAAAGGATTTAACATGATTCTTAACGGTGAATTAGATCAATATCCGGAAGCAGCCTTTAACTTAAAAGGTACTATCGAGGAAGTGATCGAACATGGAGAGAAAATGTTAGCCGAATTGAAAAAATAATTCTAACGGAGTAATATAATATTAAAACTCATGAAGATACAAATATTAACCCCTGAGGAAGTTATCTTTGACGGAGAAGTAGTTTCCGTAACAGTTCCCGGCTCTAAAGGAGAATTTCAAATGCTGGAAAACCACGCTGCGATTGTTTCTACTCTGGAAAAAGGAAAAATTAAACTGGAATCTATCAACTCTTTATCTGTAAGCAATAAATTAACTGATGAGGGAAAATTTAAAGTTTACCCGATTAAAGGAGGAATATTGGAATTTGGTAATAATAAAGGGATTATCCTTTGCGACTGATTCTAATTTAAACACATAAAAATAAAAAACGATTTGAATTTTTTCAGGTCGTTTTTTATTGTCCTTATGATTTATTTCCCGTCTTTAAGAATGTAATTTAAAATTCAGATAAGTGATGGGTTTGCGTTCTTTCAAAAACATTTTTTCATAATAAGTTTTAATCTCCCTTACGTAAGAGGGAAGTTCATATTCAGGTGCTCCGTAAATATCATGATGAGAAGCCAGAACTTCATAGCCCAGTCCTTGTAATAACCCATTGGCATATCCATGTAAAAATTCACTATCGGTCTTTAAATGGACAGAACCTTCGGAGTTCATTATCTTTTTATATTTTTCAAAAAAATCCGGATGAACTAACCGATGTTTTGCTCTTTTATATTTAATCTGTGGGTCGGGAAAGGTAATCCAGATTTCTTCTACTTCTCCGGGAGAAAAAAGATACTCAACTAATTCTATCTGGGTACGTAAAAATCCGACGTTTTTCATTCCATACTCAATAGCAGTTTTTGCACCCTTCCAAAACCGTGCGCCTTTTACGTCTATTCCTAAGAAATTTTTATCCGGGAAATATCGACCTAGTCCTACTGAATATTCTCCTTTTCCACATCCCAACTCTAATATAATAGGGTTTTCATTTTTAAAAAATTCTTTTCGCCATTTCCCCTTAAATGAGAAATTATTTATAACTTCTTCTCTTGTAGGCTCTACAACATTCCAAAAAGTTTTATTCTCAGCAAACTTCCGCAATTTATCTTTTCCCATATTTTTTCTAAATACAAGTGCAAAAATACGGATATTTTATATTTCTTAAAGGAGGTTGCTTAATTGAACGATGTTGTATTCCTCCGACAGGCAAAATCAATCTTTAATTAGAATAATTGGGAGCTTCCTGAGTAATAATGACATCATGTGGATGGCTTTCTTTCAACCCTGCGGAAGATATTTTAACCATTTTGCTGTCTCTTTGCAACGATTCAAGGTCTTTAGTTCCGCAATATCCCATTCCGGCACGGATTCCTCCGCAAAGTTGATAAACTACATCGGATAGTTTTCCTTTATAAGGTACTCTTCCTTCTATTCCTTCGGGAACTAGTTTTTTCGCCTCCGATTGGAAATACCGGTCTTTACTTCCTCTCTTCATTGCTGAAAGGGAACCCATTCCCTGATAGCTTTTAAATTTCCTTCCCTGAAAAATAATTTCATCTCCGGGAGCTTCTTCTGTTCCCGCAAACAAGGAACCCAGCATGACGCAGGAAGCTCCACTGGCGATTGCTTTAACAATATCTCCGGATAATTTTATCCCTCCGTCGGCAATTACAGGAATATTATGTTGAGTGGCATATTCAAATACGTTATAAATGGCTGAAAGTTGAGGAACTCCAACTCCGGCAACTACCCGTGTTGTACAAATAGACCCAGGACCTACGCCTACTTTCAGGGCATTTGCTCCTGCTGCAATCAGGTCTTTAGCCGCCTCAGCCGTAACAATATTCCCCCCGATTATATCCAATTCAGGAAATGAAATCCGTATTTCTCTTATCTTATTTAATACATTTACAGAATGCCCGTGGGCGGAGTCTACTGCTATTATATCAACTCCGGCTTTTACCAATGCTTCTACTCTTTCCAATGTATCATTTCCAACTCCAACTCCGGCTCCGACTCTTAATCGTCCGTTAAAATCCTTACAGGCTCCTGGGTATTCCAACAAATTATCAATATCTTTAATAGTTATCAACCCGATTAATTTATTGTTGTTGTCAATAATAGGCAGTTTTTCTATCCTGTTATCCAGAAGGATCTCTTTTGCCTGTTCAAGGGAAGTGTCTCGGGAAGAGGTGATAATATTTTCTTTGGTCATTACTTCTTCCACCCGTTGTTGCATATTCGACTGATATTTTATATCCCGGTTAGTTATAATCCCTACCAGAGTGTTATCTTTTTCAATCACCGGAAGTCCGGAGATTCGATATTCCTGCATTAAATGCAATGCATCTTTCAATGTATGGTTTCGGCTTAGGGTAATAGGACTGGAGATCATTCCGTTTTCCGACCTTTTTACCCGGTTTACTTCTGCTGCCTGTTGTTCTATGGGCATGTTTTTATGGATAAAGCCTAATCCTCCCTCACGGGCTAAAGCAATTGCCAGATCGGATTCGGTTACAGTGTCCATAGCCGCCGATACAATAGGAATGCTCAATTTGATTTTTTGGGTTAGATTGGTTTCCAGAGAAACCTGAGAGGGCAAAACTTCTGAGTAAGAAGGTATGAGCAAAACATCATCAAAAGTGATTGCTTCTTCTGTAATTTTGGTGCTAAGTGACATATGCGCTTTTGCTGTGCAAATCTATGATATTTTTCATAAAATAAAAAATATAAACTGATAATTTAACATTCGGCAATGGTTACGGGAATACTTACTGCCAATCCTCCTTCGGAAGTTTCTTTGTATTTGGAATTCATATCCAGAGCTGTCTGCCACATACTTTGAATTACATCGTCCAGTGTAACTCTTGCATTTTTCGGATTACTTTCCATTGCTATGTTAGAGGCAGTTATTGCTTTGATGGCTCCCATCGCATTTCTTTCAATGCAGGGGATTTGGACTAATCCCCGTACGGGGTCGCAGGTCAACCCTAAATGGTGCTCCATAGCAATTTCAGCCGCCATTAATACTTGTTCCGGAGTTCCGCCCATAATTTCGGTCAATCCGGCTGCCGCCATTGCTGAAGATACGCCTATTTCTGCCTGGCATCCGCCCATAGCTGCTGAAATGGTTGCATTTTTCTTAAATATCGTTCCTATTTCTCCTGCCGTTAATAAAAAATCTATAATGTGCTTTTCTGTTTTTCTTCTGGTGAATAAATGAGCATATAATAAAACTGCCGGAATTACTCCTGAGGCTCCGTTTGTCGGGGCGGTGATAATTCTGCCGAAAGAGGCGTTTTCTTCATTTACGGCTAGTGCAAAACAGCTGATCCATTTGCTTATCTTAGTAAAGTTAGTTCCGGAGGCTTTCACCAGTTGCATCCATTTTTCTATGTCGGAATATTCTTCACCGTCCAATAATTTATCATTCAGGTCAAAAGCCCGTCTCCTTACGTTCAATCCTCCGGGTAAAACGCCTTGTTTATTTACTCCCCGAAAAATACAGTCCTTTATATTTCTCCATATGTTTAATAGCTCTTTTACAATTTGTTCCTCACTTCTCCATGCCTGTTCATTCAAAAACACCAGTTCGCTCATCCTTAAATTCAGTTTTTCGCAGTATTTTATGATATTTTCGGAATGATGACAGGGATAAGGTGTAGTGATTGCCTTTTCTTCTATGGTATTTTCTTCTTCTGTGGAAACGAAACCTCCTCCGACGGAATAATAGTTTTGTTCAAGTTTTTTTCCGTCCGTAAAGATAGCAGTAAAGGTCATTCCGTTAGGATGAAACGGCAAAGACTCGCTGAAATGAAATCGAATGTCTTCCGAAAAGTTAAAATCAATTTCGTGATGTTGTGCAAAATTCAATTTTCCGGAGCTTTTAACTTCTTCTATTTTAGAGGGAATTGCAGAAGTGTCTATCTTTTTGAAATCTTCTCCTGCCAAGCCCATTGTCACGGCAATGTGAGTTCCGTGTCCTGTTCCGGTCTTTGCTAAGGAACCGTATAAATCGACTGTAAGGGTTTTTACTTTGGATAATTCACCGTTTTTTTTAATCTTGGAAATAAAAAGCTCCGCCGCATTCCAAGGTCCCATAGTATGGGAACTGGAGGGGCCTATCCCCACTTTTATAATTTCAAAAATACTGATAGATCTCACTTTTTATTTGTTTTAAGCAACAAATTTAGCAAATTTAACTTCTTCTTCCTTATACTTTTACTGCAAATCTTGTGTTTTGCTGCTTCTCTAAATTAATTATCTTTACTCGTTGTGCATTTAGGCTAAGTTTGTAAGTTCAACTTAGTAAATGCAACAAAAGTTAAAAAAAATGTTGATAAGTAATATTTGGTTTATTTTTTGTACTTTTGTTAAGTATGTTAGATGCAAAAGAATTAAAATTATATAATAACAGTTTTTGGAATGATAGTTTAATTCGTAACTATTATGTCCACCATTTTGATGATTTGAACTCTAAGGAATTAGATAAAGAATTTTCACATGACTTAAAAATGTTTGCTAAAACTCTAAGTAAATTATCTGACTCTGACAGAAAAGCATTTATTAAGGTCATGATGTCTAGAGTAATAGAGTCGTATATTGATCATAAAATAGAAAAGGAATTAACAAATTCAATTCATAAAGTTTTAAAATTTTAAAATATTATGGCTGAAAATGAAAGTTTAGAAGAAGAAGAAGAAAAGACTTTATCTCCGACAAAATCCGAAGATTCTTCAATAGAAAAAGATGAAGAAGTTATCCCGAAAGATATATTAGAAGCTATTCCGGCTGAAGATAGAGGAAAAATGGTCAGTATTATTAAGGAATCTATGATTTCCGGAGTTATGACTCGTGGAAACCCAATTTCTGATAAGATAACTTCTGAACATATTACAAAATTGATTGATAAATCTGATTCTTTAGATTTAAGAGATAGAGAGGAAAGGAAGGAGAACAAATATTATAATATTACAATTTTATTAATTGGATTGGTATTTTTAGGGTTTTTAATAATATATTTAAAAGAGGATAAGGAGCTACTTTATAAAATAATAATTGCAATAGTTTCATTTATTGGTGGATTTGGCTTAGGAAAAACTTCTTTTACCAAAAAAGAAGAATAATGGTCTGCTGCATATATATATTTTCCGAGAAATTTCTAAATATCCCCCAATCTCTTCTTTTGAAATTCGGGTTTTAACTTAAAGTTGAAGCGAGATCTAAACTTTTGAATTTTGGGTGTTATAACCGTTTTGGAATAAGGCTGGGTTGAGTTTTCATGATAGTATCTTTGATGATAATCTTCCGCAGGATAAAATGTGGAAAACGATGATATTTCTGTAACATATTTTCCTTTCCATAAGTCGGTTGATTGTGACTTTTTCAACGATTCCAGAGCTAATATTCTTTGTTCTTCCGTTCTGTAAAATATTACTGAACGGTATTGATGTCCTATATCATCTCCCTGCTTATTCAATTGAGTGGGATCGTGCAAATACCAAAAAACATCTAATAATTCGGAAAAGGAAATTTCCTCAGGGTCATATTCAACCTGTACCACTTCTGCATGACCGGTCAATCCGGTAGAGACTTGTTGATATGTGGGATACTCACTGCTTCCTCCGGAATATCCGCTGGTGACCTTATGCACTCCTTTCAGCATTTCAAAGCAAGGGCTAAGACACCAGAAACATCCTCCTCCCAGTGTGAGCTTTTCTATTTTTTTTCCCACAATATCAGCACTCTTTTCTTTCGGCTGGTTAGTTTGACAACTAAAACTAAATAGAAAGAAAACAATTAATATGAATATAATGTTTTTCATTTCAATGTTCAATTAGTAAAAAAGGTAATAATAAATCCGGACTCTTATTGTTTTTGGATTTACAGCATGTTCTATAGTTTACAAAAACTACACTAAAATTGACTTTTCCAACTTAAGCTCAATTAAGCTTCTTTGTGGAAAAAGCAATCAAAGAAGTTGTAATTTTAGGTTAATTAATAATAAATAAATTACAATAAAGATTAATTACTCTTTGCAAAGGTACAAAAAATGAATTAGAAAATAACAAATTACCTTATTATTCTAAAAAATAATAGAGTTTTTCGGGTCGTTTTGAGGTGTCGAATAGTTTTAAAACCTTACTCATACGGTTTTATAAACGAGATAATCACCGGTTAGGGCTTTATCTGGTTTTGTTCTTATTTTACTAAAAATTTAAATGAATGTAAATATCAATAATATGAGAGTAATTTGTCACAAATTTGTTATATATTTGTGACATAATAAAAAGTGTATACAGATGGAAAAGGTTGTAAAACAGATAAGAACAAAGATAAAGAACAGCAAGCGTGGAAAATTATTTTTCCCTGATGATTTTGCTGTTTTCGGCAATTCTGATGCTATACGTCAATCACTTGTTCGCATGCAAAAATCGGGCTTACTTATGCGTGTTGCGCACGGAATTTATTATTACCCGAAAATAAACAAAAACAAATACATAGACGCTAAATATTTGCCACCCTCTATTGATGAAATCGCTTATGGCATAGCTAAGCGCGATAAAATCCGTATTGTACCTATGGGTGTATATGCACTCAATGCTTTGGGACTTTCAACACAAGTTCCTGCTAATGTGGCATTTATTACCGATGGTTCACCTCGTCGTATTGCTGTAGGGAAAGGTAGAGGTATTCTGTTCAAGCACACTTCTGAGGTGAAAAGTTTGGCGTACAAATCTGAACTTTTAATGCTGATCGTATCAGCTTTGCGAGAAATCGGTGAAGGTAAAGCCACGCCTCAACAGTTGGAAATTATCAAATCGCATTTGGCGAATGTTTCACAAAAAGAACTCAATACCGACATTCAGTTGATGCCGATATGGGTTCGTAAAACGCTTTTATCACTATGATATTCAATGATTTATCCAGAAAGGAACGATTGGAAATTTATCAAATTACCCAAGATAAACTTGGCTTGTCCGGAGTGATTATCGAAAAAGATTGGTGGGTTACGGCTGTTTTACGTGCCTTGTTTTCATTGCCTTATGCCGAAAGTTTATCTTTCAAGGGAGGTACTTCGTTGAGTAAATGTTGGGGACTGATAGAACGATTTTCCGAAGACATAGACATTGCCGTTAATCGGGAATATTTGGGATTTACCGGCACGCTTTCCAAAACACAAATAAGTGACCGATTACGCCGTGTTGCCTGTTCATTTGTGCGGGAAAAATTGCAATTTGATTTGGTAAAACAGTTAGAAATCAATGGAATAAGTCCGGATAATTTTTCCATAAAGGTTAATATTACGCCAATATCCACTACTGATCCGGAAATAATCGAAGTGGAATATCAATCACTTTTTGAAGAATTTGGTTACATAAAACGCAGAGTGATAGTAGAAGTTAGTGGGCGTTCAATGAGCGAGCCGTTGCAATTGGTACAACTACAATCAATAATAGATGAGGAATTTCCGAAAACGGATTTTACAGAAAAAGCATTTGAATTACAAGCCGTTGTGCCGCAACGCACTTTTATTGAAAAGATTTGTCTTTTGCACGAAGAATTTGCCCAATCCATCGAATTTATGCGGACAGAACGAATGAGCCGACATTTATACGATTTAGTGCAAATAATGGACACATCTGTTGCAACCGAAGCATTGACAAACAAAAAATTATACAGTTCCGTAGTTGAACACCGTCGTATTTTTGTTGGTTTGAAAGAGTTTGATTATTCTACACTTGCTCCGCAATCCATCAATATTATTCCTCCTGCTAACATTATTGACCTTTGGAGAACCGATTACGAGATAATGCAAAGCACAATGATTTACGGAGATACATTACCATTCAATGAATTGATTGACAAGATAAAACAACTTAACGAAAGAGTAAATCACATTGTTTGGTAAATCCTCATTTCGATGTGTACTATTAAATAAAAATTATAAATCACACAGCTACTTCCCCTTTGATATGCGGATGAGGATCATATCCCTCAATAGCAAAATCTTCGTAGTGAAAACTAAAAATATCTTTTACCTCAGGGTTTAGTTTTATAACAGGTAGAGGTCGAGGTTCTCTTGTAAGTTGTAATTTTACCTGCTCGCAATGATTTTTGTAAATATGTACATCTCCGAATGTATGAATAAATTCCCCGACTTCTAAATTGCAAACCTGTGCAACCATTTGTAATAACAGGGCATAAGAAGCAATATTAAAAGGAACTCCCAGAAAAACATCGGCACTTCTCTGGTAAAGTTGCAATGATAGCTTATTATCAGCCACGTAGAACTGAAAAAGTGCATGACAGGGAGCTAGAGCCATTAAAGGAATATCTGAAACATTCCATGCAGAGACAATGATTCGGCGGGAATCAGGATTGTTTTTTATCTGTTCAATGATTTCGCTTATCTGGTCGGTGGATTTCCCATCAGGTGCGCCCCAACTTCTCCACTGATGTCCGTATACGGGTCCCAAATCTCCGTTTTCATCCGCCCATTCGTTCCATATCCGTACTTTGTTTTCGTTGAGGTATTTGATGTTGGTGTCGCCGTTTAAAAACCATAACAATTCATAGATAATAGAACGCAGATGAAGTTTTTTGGTAGTAACCAAAGGAAATCCCTTTTGCAGGTCAAACCGCATTTGGTATCCGAAAGTGCTGATGGTTCCGGTTCCGGTTCGGTCTTCTTTTTCCGTTCCGTTATCTAATATGTGTTGTAACAGGTTTAAATAGGTGCGCATACTTTAGTTTTTATAATCGTACAAAATTATTAGTTTTCCTTAAGATCAGAAAGTGATTAAATAAGGTAAAAAAGATATTGTATTTAAATTCTTACTACGGTTCTTTTCCTTGAATCGGAGCTGTTTTCCCAGACATTTTCCACATCTTTAAGCTCTACAACCTCTATTTCTATTTTTAGTTTTCCTCCGGCAAGCAGTTGAAACATATCAGGTAAAACAGTCGTCATATAATTAGTTATATCTTCTCGTGACAGGCTGCCGATACCGGAACCGAGTATTTCAATCTGTTTGCTCCTCAACAGCCCGGATGGTAAGTTAATAGCGAGACCTGCCATTGACCCGATAGATATTATTCTTACCGGATAAGGTTCTATATCTTTTAAAGCAGAGAGAATTAATTCCGCAGGATGTCCCCATATATAATCCAGTACAATATCTACGGGAGTATCTTCATATATTTCCTTTAATAGGGATAAAATTTTGGTGTCTTCATTTTTCAGGGAGATAATTTCATCGGCTCCCAATTC
>JAISSC010000017.1 GCA_031273305.1 Flavobacteriaceae bacterium | reverse complement strand
TCGTTTTTACTTTCTACCGTAAGGATGGTAAGGGCATCAGGATAAAATCAAGAGACGATTCTCCGGAAGTTATTAAAAAATCCCTCCCCGATACGGCAACAAGAGCCTTCGGCACATTGAACATTCCAATGGAACAATTGTTTATTATTAGTGAGGTTGAGGAAAAAAAAGTTCAATAAATTGTAAAAATTAGTATTTTTGAACTGTATTAAAAATGGGGGAGCTTACAACAACAGAGCAAACAAGCTGACAAATAAAAAACAGAAAGATTTCACGCAAAAAATGCCTGAACAACAAAACATAGAATACAAGAGTGCTTGGCACGATGATTATCTGAAATGGGTATGCGGTTTTGCGAATGCTCAAGGAGGGTTGATTTTTATCGGTAAAGATGATGACGGAAACGTATCGGGAATTGATAATTACAAAAGATTGATGGACGATATTCCCAACAAAATCCGCAATGCAATGGGAATTACTGTTGAGGTAAATCTGCACGAAGAATCAGGGAAGTATTTTATTGAAATCGTTACGCATCCCTGTTCTGTATCTATTTCTTTGCGAGGCAGGTACTATTACCGAAGTGGAAGTACCAAACAGGAATTAACAGGAGCGTCACTCAATGAATTTCTGTTGAAGAAATCAGGTAAAACGTGGGACAATATAACTGAACCCAGAGCAACATTTGATGATATTGACGAAAAAGCAGTTGCTACATTTGTTCAGGAAGCAGAATATTCGGGACGGTTGCCTGAAAGTAAAGGCTTAACAGTTCCACAGTTATTTGACAAATTGAGGCTTATTGAAAGAGGACAATTAAAACGAGCAGCAATCGTTTTGTTTGCCAAAGACCCTGCAAAATTTTATCCTAATATATTTGTAAAGATTGGTCGTTTCGGGAAAGATGATGCAGACCTCATATTTCAGGAAAATGAAGAAGGAAATCTGATTATGATACTTCAAACTATTTTGGAACAGCTACATCACAAATTCCTTATAAGAAAAGTTTCGTTTGAGGGAATGAAAAGAATTGAGACAAGCGAATATCCTATTGCAGCGTTGCGTGAAGTCATACTGAATGCTCTGGTGCATCGTAATTATATGGGAGCACCTACACAAATAAGGGTTTATGATGATAAAATTGTTTTCTGGAACGAAGGAGCTTTACCACAGGGATTAAGTGTAGAAGCATTAAAAGGTTTCCACGCTTCACAACCGAGAAATATACTCATTGCAGATGTTTGCTTCAAAGGAGGCTATATTGATTCGTGGGGACGTGGAATGTTGAAAATATACAATGCCTGTAAAGAAGCAGGATTGCCTGAACCCGAAATAAAAGAATTTCAGAATGGCTTATTGGTAACGCTTTTCAAAAACAACCTGACAACTGAACAGCTGACTAAACTCGGATTAAATGAACGACAATTGAAAGCAGTTGAATTTGTAAAAGAAAAAGGTAAAATAACAAATAAGGAATATCAGGAATTGTTTGATGTGGCAAGAATGACAGCAACAAGAGATTTAACAGAGTTGGTAGAGAAAGGTGTTTTTAAATCATCTGACACAAAAGGAGCAGGTTCTTACTATGAATTTTGAATTGCATCATAATTGCACCAATTGCACCATAATTGCATCATTGAGTAGAAGAGCTACGCACTCTGAATTCTTAATTGTTTATTATTAGTGAGGTTGAGGATGTGAGGTAATAAGATTATTGTTTATTTCCTTTCCAAGTTCCATAATATCTCTTGTCATGTAAATTTTTCCAAGTTCCGGATGCCTGTCCGCCTAATGTAAATTTACCTATAAATTCACCGTCTTTAATTTGGTAGCTATAATCATATGTACCTAATACCACATTACCATCGTTATCAACTGTTCCGGAAACATAAGTTTTAAAGTCTTTATCATTATCATATACACATTCTCCTGTAACCTTGTTATCTTGAGAAACGATTGCATACCAAGTACCAGACATGAGATTTTCACTAGCTCCAGTGCCTTTTTCATTTAAAAATACCCCTTTCCATGTACCTATGTATGAGTTAGATTTAGATTTGATGTCATCATTATCATCACTTGAGCATGATATGATACATAAGAACATTCCGAATAATAGTAATAATTTTTTCATAACGAACTACTTTTTAAGTTTAATTTTTAATTGTGGTCCCACTTGGGCTCGAACCAAGGACCACCTGATTATGAGTCAGGTGCTCTAACCAACTGAGCTATAGGACCTGCAAAAATGCGAATGCAAATATAGGAGATTTCTTTAATTCTACAAATTTTAAGGAAACAAAATCATAAAAAAACAGGGCTGTTAATCGAAATAACAGCCGCTTATACTTTAATATCAATAAGATAAAATTTATTTCCCTAAATATGATTTTAGAATTTTACTTCTGCTTGTATGTTTTAGCCTGCGAATTGCTTTTTCCTTGATCTGTCTTACCCTCTCACGTGTCAGGTCAAAAGTTTCACCTATTTCTTCCAGTGTCATAGGAGGTTGACCGCTTAAACCAAAATATAGCCTGATAAGGTCAGCTTCTCTGGGAGTTAGGGTAGAAAGAGACCTTTCAATTTCAATTTGGAGGGATTCCAGCATCAGGTCTTTATCCGGGCTTGGAGATTCTCCCGAACGCAATACATCGTAGAGGTTAGAATCTTCCCCCTCAACCAAAGGAGCATCCATAGATAAATGACGACCTGAGTTTTTCATGGACTCCTTAATATCATCTTCACTCATATCCAGCACTTCGCTCAATTCAGCTGCGGAAGGAGCCCTTTCATGTTCTTGCTCCAAATGGGCATAGGCTTTATTAATTTTATTAATAGAACCAATTTTATTCAGAGGTAACCGTACAATTCTTGATTGTTCTGCTAATGCTTGAAGAATAGACTGACGAATCCACCATACGGCATAAGAAATAAATTTGAATCCGCGAGTTTCATCAAAACGTTTTGCTGCTTTGATTAACCCTAAATTTCCCTCATTAATTAAGTCCGGCAAACTAAGTCCCTGATTTTGATATTGTT
>JAISSC010000206.1 GCA_031273305.1 Flavobacteriaceae bacterium | reverse complement strand
CGACTGACCTTGTCGATGGGAACTTATCCTTTGGTTTCCCTCAAAGAGGCCAGGGAAAAGCTGTTTTACGCTAAAAAGTCCATCCAGGAAGGCATAGACCCCGGATTACAGAAAAAGTCCGTAAAAGAAGCCGAAAGAGCCAAAAACGAAAATTCTTTCGAGGTTGTAGCCAGGGAATGGTATGAAGGCAAAAAAATTGGCAGAAACGAGAGGTATACCAGTCGAGTCTGGGGGCGGGTGGAGAAAGAAATTTTCCCGTTTTTGGCGGAAAGAACCATTTCCGAAATAAAAGCTTTGGAGCTACTGGAAGTTCTTCGCAAGGTCGAGTCCAGGGGAACGGTCGAGACAGCTCACAGGTGTCTCCAGTATTGCGGTCAGATATTCCGATATGCCATAGCCACCGGAAGGGCCAGCCACGATATTTCGACCGATTTAAGAGGAGCTTTAAAACCGGTAGTTCACACCCATTTTGCCAGCATCACTGATCGGAAAGCGATAGGCAGCCTTTTAGCTGCGATAGACACCTATAATGGAAATTTTATAGTCAAGTCAGCTTTGCAGCTCGCTCCATACGTATTCGTCAGACCGGGTGAACTTCGTCACGCTGAGTGGTCTGAAATAGACCAAGGAGAAGCAGAATGGAGGATACCCGCTGACAAGATGAAGATGAAGCAGATACATATAGTGCCATTGTCCAGGCAAGCGCAGGATATCTTAACCGAACTCCAGCCATATACGGGTTTAGGACGTTACGTATTTACAAGCATGAGAAGCAAGATTTGTCCGATATCGGATGTCACGCTCCTGGCTGGACTAAGAAGGCTAGGCTATTCCAAAGATGAAATGACGGTACATGGGTTCAGGTCCATAGCTTCGACCATGCTCAACGAATTGGGGTACAATCGTGACTGGATCGAGAGGCAGCTAGCTCACGGGGAGAGAAACAGCGTCAGAGCAGCTTACAACTACGCTGAGTACCTCCCCGAGAGAAAGAAGATGATGCAGGAGTGGGCTGATTATTTGGATAAGCTGAAGCAAAAAGTTTTTTAAAAAGGAACACAAAATGACTGCTATAACAAAAGAAGAATTAAAGGATCTGTTATTACGCTGTTATGAGTCAAGAGAAGAAAAAAATACAAACAATATTATATTTGAAATAAATTTATCAGTCGAAGAATTAATAGATCGATTACTGCATTGCAATGCGCTTGATTTATATGAAGCAGAAATCGTTAGAAATCAAATTAGAGCAGAAATGCCTCTTTTTGAAAAAAATTATTTAAAAACACGAGAGATATTAAAAAATTATTCGTTTGAAAAATTAACTTTAAATCATATTATCCAAATTTTTACTTGTTATCTTCTTGCAGATCAAGGATTAGCGTCAACCAGATGTCAACAATTTATAAACGATAATAAAGATATTTTATATCCGGTTATTAATGAACTTAAACCACTATTATTCTATTTCTTTAAAATAACAATCCAATATGGATATTATCCCGATGATTTGTTTGAAATTATGGATATGGATTCTTTAAAAAAAATACTTGAAGAAAATCGTGATACAGGAATTTTAGACCTTAGACAACTTGGTTGCGCACCGATACCATTTTATTCCAAACACTTTTCTTCATATAAAGCTATATTCGTATCCCCAAAAAATAAAAATTCTAATACGAAAGACGAGAAAAAAACAAACAAAAAAAATCTGAGTTCAAAAAATAAAGACGAAAAACAAACATACACTTATATTTTTGACGAATCCGATTATTTTTGCAATCGTGTTGATCTATATGTTAAATTTATCTTTTCATGCTATTATAATTTGATGTTTAATGAAGAACAAGATAATGCTCTTGCGATAAAACATATTTTTATTTCTGATATTGGTCCACCGGATCTTCAAGAAATTTTAGATTTATTTGATAAAATTCCATTTGAAAATCAAGATATTTCATTAAAAGGAAGCTTTAGTGGTTTAGACAAAATATTTAATATATATTCAAATGCATTATTTTTGTCTTCATATATTAAAAATGGTTATTGCAAAAAATATGATTTGAATTATATCGATAAATTAGCAAGAGAAAGATTGAGTGTATTTGCTAGATTTGGAGTAAATTCTCTTAAAGACAATGATTTTTATTCTCGATTTGCTGGACTGTATTTGTATAGAAAAAAAATAGAATTAAATGTAAAGCATTTAGGTTCTAATCATAAAAAATTTATCAAAAATTTTTATGGGGGAAATAAAGAAAATACAACAGATTCAAACAAAGCAATTACATGTGCAGAGGATTCAGTTAAATTAGGATGGTATGTTCCAAAAAACAAGAGTAAATTTGAATATGAAATTGTGACATCATTATTAGCGATGCAAGGATCACTGATAGAAGAAATAAACGCAATCGATATAAAAAATTTTTGCGTTGAATAATTATTTCACGAAATAATTTTAGCTCCATTCTCAGGTTAGGCTTATTGCATCGATAAAAAATTAAACTGTTTGATATTATTTTTTATGGTAATGCTCACAAACTTGGA
>JAISSC010000153.1 GCA_031273305.1 Flavobacteriaceae bacterium | reverse complement strand
CATTAAAGACCGTATTGCGCTGGCAATGATCGAAGATGCGGAAGAAAAGGGAATTTTAAAGCCCGGAGGTATAATTATAGAACCTACTTCAGGAAATACGGGAGTGGGGCTTGCATGGGTAGGAACGGTGAAAGGATATAAAGTAATATTGGTGATGCCTGAATCTATGTCCGTAGAAAGAAGGAGGCTGATGACAGCATACGGGGCAGAATTGGTATTAACTCCGAGGGAAGAAGGAATGAAAGGAGCTATTGAAAAAGCAGAAGAATTAAAAAAAGAATTTGAAAATTCTTTTATTCCGCAGCAGTTTAAAAATCAAGCCAATCCACGTATACATGCACAAAAGACCGCACAGGAGGTAATTAAGGATTTCCCGGAAGGAATAGACCTGCTTATAACAGGAGTAGGAACCGGTGGGCACATCAGTGGAGTAGGAGAGATAATAAAAGAAAGATTTCCGTCAGTAAAGATATTTGCCGTAGAACCAACGGATTCCCCTGTAATTTCAGGAGGTAATCCGGGTGCTCATTCTATTCAGGGGATTGGTGCAGGTTTTATTCCGGATACTTTGAATAGCCAGATTCTGGATGGTTCTGTACGGATAAGTAAGGAAGAGGCTTTTGAATATGCCCGGAAATTAGCAAAAATAGAAGGAATTTTAGGAGGAATTTCAACCGGAGCTTCTCTGGCAGCCGTTGCTAAGAAATTACAGGAATATCCCGAAAAAATTACGGTATTGACCTTCAACTACGACACAGGAGAAAGATATTTTTCCGTTGATGGACTGTTCTAAATTAATGTGGGTTTGGGATGAGAGAGTTGAGTGGGGCGTCATTTCGGGCGAAACGAAGCAATTTCTCCCTATATCTCAAAAAAAGGACGGGTTTTTTCTGCCTCTCTTTCCGCTTCCAGTTCTTCTATGGACTTCACCTTTAAAAACTTAGGATCCTGTTCGATGGCTTCCATGATCTTAGCCAAAATTTGTGCCGGATTTTCGTTCTCATAATCAACTTCCAGCGGAGATTTAAACGTCATTTTCGGTTCCACTCCTCTTTTCTTCACCAGCAATCCTTTTTTGTCGAAAGCTCGTCTAAAACCGTCTATCACTACCGGAATAACTATAGGTTTGTTCTTTTTGATAATCTTAGCCGACCCCTTTCTGCCCGGTGACCACGGAGTGGTGGTTCCCTGCGGGAAAGTTACTACCCAACCGCTATCCAGAGCTTTTAAAATATTCTCTATTTCAGACAGGTCTACCAATCGGTTTACATCTTTCCCGGCATCCCTCCATGTCCTTTTTACCGTGATGGCTCCCGCCAGAGCGAACAGTTTTGCCAATGCTCCTTTGTTCATGGTCTCTTTGGCTGCCACATAATACAGGTCTATTTTGGGGTCTAAAAGGTATACAGGGTTTTTTATCGTGTTTATATATCCGTGTTTCACCGCACAAAATACATGGTACATGGCAAACACATCGGCAAAATAGGTCTGGTGGTTCGATACGAACAATACGTTAGTATCCGGGAGACTCACAAGGTTCTCCGCACCTTTTATCTTCAACTTGTTGAATCCGTTAAACCGGTTATAGGAAATACTTCCAAAAACAAAAATGATAATCCTTTTCAGAAAAAACCAATGTCCGAAGGCATCCCTGAATATCCTTTTCTTCTTCTTATCTTTTTCCATCGATTATAACTGTCTTAAAAACCTGTAAATATATTACTTTTTAACAAAAACTTAATTCATTTAATTGGTTATAATTTAAAATCCTATGTTTTAGGTATTTACCGGTATGCCTAATAGCTTGTTTATAAAATAAAAACCCTGAGGATAATCCATCAGGGTTTGTTTATATAAGTTGTAATATAAAATCCTACTCCAAAGCCTCTTTGATTTTTTGAATTTTAGCCTGAGCTAGGGCAAGTTTTTCTTTAAATTCATCTTTGGAAGCCAATGTATCCCGTACGGAGAAATAGAATTTAATTTTAGGCTCCGTACCGGAAGGTCGACAAGCCAGTTTGGTTCCTTTATCCGTATAGAATATCAATACGTTGGATTTAGGTATATCAATAGGAGTTTTTTCTCCGGTCGTTAGATCCAAAGAAACAGAAGATTGGTAATCATCTGACCTTACTACTTTCTCGCCTATCAGTTCTTTAGGTGGGTTTTTCCTAAATTCTTCCATCATTTTAGCGATCTGTTCTGCTCCGTCTTTTCCTTTCTTCACGATGGATACTAATTCTTCATAATAATATCCTACCTTCCCATAAACTTCCAATAGTTTGTCGAAAAGGGTTTTCCCTTCGTTTTTAGCTGATTGAGCCGCTTCACAGGCTGCCAGAATGGATGATACGGAATCTTTATCGCGTACATAGTCGCTGGGCATAAAGCCAAAACTTTCTTCCCCTCCGCATACGAATTTCTCCTTACCCTCTGCTTTTCGTATCAGGTCGGCGATCCATTTGAATCCGGTTAATCCTACCTTACAGTTTACTCCGTAGTAGTCGGCTAGCGGGAAGAAAATATCTGAAGTTACGATGGTGGAACCGATAAATTGTTTTCCATCGATTTTCCCGGATTCTTTCCATTTCCTCAGGATAAAATCAGTAAGAAGAGTATTGGTTTGGTTGCCGTTTAGCAGAATCAACTTGCCATCCGGATTACGTATGGCGATACCCAGACGGTCTGCATCCGGGTCGGTACCAAAAACGATGTCGGCATTCTGTTCTTCCGCATATTTTAGTGCAAGTGAAAGTGCTTCAGGCTCTTCGGGGTTTGGAGATTTAACGGTAGGGAAATTTCCATCCGGATTTTTTTGTTCAGGGACGATGAAAACATTTTCATATCCTGCTTTTTGTAGGGCTTCGGGAAGTATTTTTATAGAAGTTCCGTGCAGGGAGGTGTAGACGATCTTCAAGTCTTTTTTTCCTTTCAGATATACGGCATTCTCTATGGCTGCATGGATGAATTTTTTATCTTCTTCCGCACCTAAATAAGTAATCTTGGAATCGTCTCCTTCAAATTTAATATCGGCAAAATTTACGCTTCTTACTTCGTTGATGATGGCAGCATCGTGAGGAGGCACAATTTGTGCGCCATCGTTCCAATATACTTTGTATCCGTTATATTCCGGCGGATTGTGAGAAGCGGTTAAAACGATTCCTGCATCACATTTCAACCCTCGTACGGCGTAAGATAATTCCGGAGTAGGTCGGAATTCGTCGAATAAATAAACATGGATTCCGTTTGCCGTAAGGACATCGGCAACCAGTTTGGCAAACGTATCACTATTGTGGCGAACATCGAAGGCGATAGCTACGGTTATTTTTTTATCCGGGAATTGTTGATGCAGATAGTTGGCAAGACCCTGAGTGGCTTGTCCGTAAGTATATTTATTCAACCGGTTAATTCCTACTCCCATAATTCCCCGCATTCCTCCGGTACCAAATTCCAGATTTTTATAGAATGCATCATCTAATTCTTTGGGGTTGGTGTCAATCAAGTTTTGTACTGCCTTTTGGGTTTCTTCATCAAAAGGTGCTCGTAACCATGTTTTTGCAATTTCTAATGAATTCATTGTTTTATAGTAATTTTTGTTATTGTTTATAGTTTATCTCTGCCAGGTCGGTTTGTTTTATGTCTTTGGAGGGATTCCCGATTAAGGTCAGCTTGGAATTATCGGATATTTTTCCCGTCAGTTTACTTCTTACAGTCAGTTCGGCAGTGGCAACGTTGGATAATTGTATCCGTGCTTCGGATACATTGAAAAAAGGTGCTGAAAAGTCACTTTCATCACCGGCAGATAAAACAAGTTTGCTTCCTGTTCCCTGCAAATTTATCTTTGCTCCGTTGCTTATTTTTACGTTTAGTTCGTCAACCACAATGTTGTTTCCTAAAAACTTGGAATCATCGGAAAGAGTGATGGCTAGTTTGGAAACCCTAAGCTGGGAATTTACATCAATATTTACGGTATTATGTAAATCAAACCGTTCTATTTCAGGGTTATAAATATAAATGTTATATAGATCGGTATCTTTTACATTTCTTGATTCTGAGATACTTAGCTGACCTCCGGAATTATCTATCTTAAGATTATCTATCAGGTTTTTATAGGTTTCGATGATTATTCGCGGATTTTGGTCATCATAAAGATAAATTAACCGATAATTGCCTTTAGCTGATATTTGCCTGACGTTGTTTAGCTTAATTTCCTTAACGTCTATGTTACCTTCTCCCTTAGTTGAAAAGGTGCAGGAACTAAAAATCAAAGCAAAAACCAATATAAAGGTATGATATGTAAACTTTTTCATGGCTATTTTATATTTATGTATTGGGAAATAGTATAATCTTCACTTTTTCCTCTTTTTAACTGAACGATCAATTCTCCTAAAAATCCGGCAATGAACAATAAGGTTCCTAATATCATCATAGTCAATGCTATATAGAATAAAGGATCATCAGTGACCAGCCTTGCGGGAACTTTCTTCCAAACTTTGACTAATTTACTAATTCCCAGCCACGCAGAAGATAAAAATCCTATGATAAACATCAGGGTTCCAATAAAACCGAAGAAATGCATAGGGCGGGAGCCGAATCTTGACATGAACCAGACGGTTATCAAATCCAGAAATCCACGTACGAACCGGTTTGCGCCGAATTTAGATTTACCGTATAAACGTGCCTGATGGGGAACTTCTTTTTCGGTAATTTTATAAAATCCTTCGTTTTTTGCCAAAACAGGTATATAACGATGCATATCTCCGTATACGTCAATAGCTTTAACAACCTCTTTCCTGTAGGCTTTCAGTCCGTTGTTGAAATCATGCAGTTTTACTCCTGAGGTGGTTTGAGCTGCCCAGTTGAACAATTTAGAGGGTAGATTTTTGGTTAATACGTTATCATATCGTTTTTTCTTCCATCCGGAAACCAGATCATATCCCTCGTCGGTAATCATTTTCTTTAGTGCGGGGATTTCTTCGGGGAAATCCTGCAGGTCTGCGTCCATAGTAATTACTACCTCGCCCTGTACTATTTTAAATGCGGCGTTTAAAGCCTGCGATTTTCCGTAGTTCCTGGCAAACCTGATGCCTTTTACCTGTGGGAACGAATCGGATAATTCCGAAATGACCTCCCAAGATTTATCGGTGCTTCCGTCATCCACAAAAATAATCTCATAAGTATAGTTTTCTTTTTCACAAACAACACGTATGCGGGAAAATAGTTCGTTTAACGATTCTTCTTCATTGAGCAGGGGGATGATTATTGAGAGTTGCATGAGGTATCCTTGTTCTAAAAAATATTGACAAAAGTACGGATATTATAAGGTAAAACAGGTATAGGAGACTTAAAATAATAAAAGAATTTTTCAGGTTAAATAAAGGTTCTTTTTTAGCCAATTCGGAAGTCAGGCTTTTGGCATATTCCTCGTAATGCAGGGTTTGCTCTTCCGTAGGGTCTTCGACAGACTGATATTCGGCATGAAGTCCCTGCAATATCTGTTCTAATCCCTGATGGCGGAGTAAGACCTGAGACTCTTTGTCTACATAATTAAAAAAGAAAGCAATTAATAGATAGGAGACCGTTCCTCCGATGAACATAGTTGTAAATGAATACTGTAAACTTTTTGCAAATGAAAGTTTTTTAATGTTGGATTTTTTGTATAGCAGGATTACAGCCATCAATGTGTAGATGGAGGGCAGACCGAACACGTTCACTTTAATGCTGACCATATAATAGTTAAATCCGATAAAGAAAAAATAAACAGCAAAAAATAAGATAAATGTGATAGCCGCCAGCAATAATCCGTAATGAATAGGTGTATTTTTCATAATGAAATTAAAGGCTCATTCCGGATAAAATCAGGGTTGTTATTATATTAGAATGAGACCTTTATATTTTTGGGTTTTTATTTTACCTTAATTAGTTCCACTTTAAAAAGTAACCATGCGTTAGGGGGAATAACTCCTCCTCCGGCTCCCTGAGCACCATATCCTAAAGTGGGCGGGATTAAAAGAACGGCTTTATCCCCTTCATGCAGCAGGGCAATTCCTTCTTCCCATCCTTTGATAACCATTCCTTTTCCCAAAGGAAACTCGATAGGTTCGTTTCTTGCGAAAGAAGAATCAAACACATTTCCGTTAGTCAGGGAACCTTCATAATGCACAGAAACGGTATCTCCGGCTTTTGCCTGTTCTCCTGTTCCTTTTTCCGTGATCTTATAGAACAATCCGTTGGGAGTTTGTTGCATATCGGCCTTTAATTCTTCTAATTTAGCAACAGCCAGTCTTTCCTTCTCTTCCGTATGTTTTTTATTCCTTTCGGAGATAAGGGCTTTATTTTCTTCAAAGAATTTAGCCGCATTATAGTTTTTGTATTCGTCACCTTTGGTTATAATGCTGACTTTTTCCATTATCACAGGCTCTGTCGGTTTATCATGTGCTCCGGTTCGTACTCCGGCTATGGTGTTGACTACATCCAATCCTTTGATAACCTTTCCGAAGATGGTATGACGACCGTCTAACCACGGAGTAGGAACCTCTGTGATGAAGAACTGGCTTCCATTAGTGTTTGGACCTGAATTAGCCATAGATAAAATTCCGGCTTCTGTGTGTTTCAAATCATTTTTTTCATCTTCAAATCGGTATCCGGGACCGCCTGTTCCTGTTCCCTGAGGGTCTCCGGTTTGAATCATAAAATCTTTGATGACCCGATGAAATATAATTCCATCATAAAAAGGAGTTCCGCTTTTTTTAACATTATTAGGAATTTTACCTTCTGCCAGTCCGATAAAATTAGCTACGGTAACCGGAGATTCATTGTCAAAGAATTTAACCAGTATATCGCCCTTAGTCGTCCTGATGTTTGCATATAATCCGTTTTCAATACTTTCATACGTTTGTTTGTCTATTTCCAATGTTTTACAATTTAGTAGGGTTAATATTAATAAGCTAAAGATTATGATTTTCCTAATCATAAAAAAAATTGTTTAAAGCCTCAAAATTACTAAAATTAATCATATCTTTAATTATTAAAAATGTTATACTTTTATAAAATATAAAAATTTGAATTTATGAATTATATAGAGGCTTCAGAGGCGGTGAAAAGGGTTAATTCGTATGACAGGATTTACATACACGGAGCAGTTTGCACTCCCGGCAGATTGGTGGATGCGTTAGTGGACAGACATGAAGAATTGGTAGATGTGGAGTTTTGCCATATTCATACGGAGGGTAGCTCCAGATATTCCCTGCCTGAGTTTGAGAAAAGTTTTAAAACAGATAATTTTTTTATTGGGGCTAATATACGTCCATATGTGCATAAAACACGTACTCAGTATGTTCCTGTTTTTTTGAGTGAAATAGCCCTGTTAATTAAGAAAAAAATAAAGCCGATAGACGGAGTTTTAATACAGGTATCTCCTCCGGATGCTCATGGATATTGCTCATTGGGACTGTCAGTGGAAGCGACTAAGGTGGCTATTGAGAATGCCCGGTATGTAATAGCACAGGTAAATCCCAATATGCCAAGATCTCACGGAGATAGTTTTATTCATGAAAGTTCAATTACTCTTGCTACATGGTGTACTGACCCTGTTAAGGAAATTCCGATACAGCCTTTAACAGAAATGGAACGTTCCATCGGGAAATATATTACGGATATTGTAGAAGACGGAGCCACGCTTCAGTTGGGAATCGGAGGAATACCCAATGCGGTACTTTCCTGTCTGGGAAACCATAAAGACTTGGGGATACATACAGAAATGTTTTCGGATGGAATCATTCCTCTGGTAAAAAGTGGGGTCATCAACAACTTAAAAAAGAAGATACATCCCGGAAAGATTGTTTCAACTTTTGCCACAGGAACGCGGGAATTATATGATTTTGTAGATGATAATCCGGGAGTGGCGATGATGGGGGCAGACTATACCAATGATACTGCCATTATCCGTCAAAACCCGAAAGTTACGGCAATTAACAGCGCAATTGAAATTGATTTGACAGGTCAGGTTTGTGCGGACAGCATCGGGAGCCGGATGTATTCCGGAGTAGGAGGGCAGATGGATTTTATACGAGGAGCCTCCCTGTCGGAAGGAGGAAAGCCAATAGTTGCTCTGACCTCAGTGACCGGCAAAGGACAGTCAAAGATCACTCCGACGTTAAAACCGGGAGCAGGAGTGGTTACTACCCGTGCTCATGTTCATTATATCGTGACAGAATACGGAATGGTCAATTTATATGGAAAGGATTTAAAGGAAAGGGCAAAGGCTTTGATTTCCATAGCCCATCCCGACCATAGAGAAAGTCTGGAACGTGCGGCATTTGATACTTTTGGATAAAATTTGCTATCGTTGTTGAGTTTTTACGTCATGTAGGGTAAGGGTAATTAGCAGAGGAACATTTGCCCCGATCTTATTATCATCTCCATAAAGCCCGTAAGCGGTGAAGGAGGGGAGAACCAGTTCCGCAACATCTCCTTTTCCCATCGTATAAAGACCGCTTTCAATTCCTCTTGTTTCTTTGAATTTCCCTAAAAATCCCTGCCTTTCCCCAAATTCGGTCGTTGTGTAGATAACCTCATTAGATAATGTCTTTATTTCCGCAGTATATTTTACCCAGTCATTATTCTTCGCCTTAGGCTGATTTTTTTCTTCAATAAAGCGTATCCAGATACCGGAAGATGTAGGTTGAAACGTATAATTCAGGGAATCTTCCTGTTTGTTGACCCATTTTTGTAAGTATTTTCGTTCGTTTTCTTCTCTGGCTTTTGAATATTCCTGAGAGTTTTTCAAATAATCGGAATCGGATTTAGAGTCTATGGGTTGAAAGACTTCTTTTTTCTGGCAACTGTACAAAATCAAGGCGAAGGTCAGGGATAAAAACAGCTTAAGTAATTTCATCAATTTCGTTTATAACAATGGTTTTAAATTTATAAATGGCATTTTTAAGAGAAAGTTCACTTCTTCCTCCGGCAGCATTGATGTGTCCTCCTCCGTTAAAATAATCTCTCGAAAATTGGTTTACATCAAAATCTCCTTTGGAACGGAATGATATTTTTATAAAATCATGTTGGAGGTCTTCCATGAAGAAAGCTGTAAATTTGATGTCTGTGATGGATAATCCATAATTGACAAAACCATCGGTATCTCCTTTCTGATAGCCAAATTCTAAGAGTTGCTCTTTTGTCAGGTATAAAATGGCGGTATTTTTTTCCGGAATGATCTCAATAGAATTTAGTACAGTCCCTAAAAGTTTAATACGCCCTGGTGTATTGTTGTCCAAGACATGAGAGGCGACCATATCCGGATAAACTCCCTTTTCCAACAGTGAGGCAATTATCCTGTGGGTTTCAGCCGTTGTGTTCCTGAAACGGAAACTTCCGGTATCGGTCAATAATCCTGTATAAAGACAACAGGCAGTATTTTCATCAATTTTTGAATCTTCCCCTAAGGCTTCAATGAATTTGTAGATCATTTGGCAGGTTGCAGGTTGGGAAGTATCCGAGTAAACATAATCGAACAGGTCGGGTTCCTGATGGTGGTCTATAAGTATTTTAACCGCTCGTGAATCCGTTAGTTTAGATTCCAAATGATTGATACGCGGAGCAGTGTTAAAATCCAGACAAAAAATTAAGTCTGCTTTTGCAAATGCGATTTCCGTGAATTTTACCCTGTATTCGGCAATGATGATATTTTTGGCATTGGGCATCCATTTCAGGAATTTTGGAAATTCATTGGGAACAATGATAGTCGATTGTACTCCCATGTTCGTCAAAAAATGTTGCAATCCTAACGAGGAGCCTATTGCATCTCCATCCGGATTTTGATGGGTAAGTATAAGGATATTCTTTTTGGTTTTTAGTAGTTGTTTTATTTCAATTAACTTGTCTTGAGAGAACATACATTTTAGTTTTTGTAAAAATAAAAAAAATCACTCTTATATGATGAGTGATTTTTATAAAGATTTGAAAAAAGTCAGATTTTTAAGTATTAATAGTTATCCAGAGAGTTGGAAGTTTCTCCGCCGAAATCCCATGTTAATCCGAACCGTAAGGTATTATCCAGTGCATTATTTATACTGGAAGTGGTGATTAAGTATGAAAAATCAACGCCAAAAGACTGATATTTAAGTCCTGCGCCTAAGGTCAGGTATTGTCTTGCTCCTTTCTCAGGGCTTTCGTAAAAATATCCGGCACGGAAAGCAAAGGCATTATTAAATACATATTCTCCTGATATACTGTAAGTTATCTCTTTAACCATATCTTTGTTACCGAAAGAGCTAAACATCCCGGAGATAAAACTTTTATCAGGAATCTGGTAATATCTGTTTCCGGAAGCGTCTGTCACTTCTTCGGGAGCAGGAACCAACAGTTTAGAGGCTTCAAGGGTTACGCCGAATTTATTTTCTTCATCAAAATACAGGTCATACCCAACTCCCAATCTCAAGTTGGTCGGTAGAAAACTGGAGTTCTCTTTGCTGTCGGAATAATCCAGTTTGGGACCCATATTAAAAAGCCCCCAGCCGGCTCTCCATTTTCCCTGATAATCACCGAAAACATCGGTCTTTTCGGATTGAAAGTAACCTGTAACATCCACAGCAAATGTATTTGCTGCTTTGGTTTGTGCGGAAGAATTATCTACATTGTTGTACAGGTCGGAACGGATGTATCGTGCAGTAACCGCCATTGAATAAACATCGGCTAGTTTTAAGCCATAGGACAAGTCAATTGCAAATTCGTTGGGTTTGGAGATTCCTTTTTCCACGATATTGTTGCCAAGCAACTCGTTTAATTGAATTTCACCCATATTGAAATAGTAAATACTGGCTCCTAAGGTGCTTCTTTCTTCTTCTCCCAAAAACGTGTAAAAGGTTCCGTTTAGCAGGAATACGTCATTGGTCAGTTTATTCATATAAGGGGTATAAGATACTCCAATCCCGGAATAACTAGTACCGAATACATATTTGGAAGGATTCCAAAACTGTGAAAATCCGTCAGGAGAAGTTGCCACCCCCTGATCTCCTAAACCTCCGGAACGGGCATCGGGGGAGATTCGTAAGAACGGAGCACCTGTGACGATAGCGTAATTTCTATCTTGAGCTTGAAAAGCGGTGAAACATAGCATGGTCAGAATCAAAATTCTTTTTTTCATGAATTATTTTTAGTTAAGTATTTTATTTAATTATAGTATAATTTTTTTACAAATATAAATTTATTTTAATATAACCAGTTTCTCTATCTGGGAAACTGAGCCTCTACACATGTCGGAAGTTCCCTTTACCTTTATACGGTAAATGTATACTCCTTTTCCTATTTTGTCTCCAAAGTCATCCAGTCCGTCCCATTCTATTCCGTATTTATCTGTCCTGTATCCCTCATAAAACGGCTCGGAAGTAACCATCTTATTTATAGTTTTCACTAATTTCCCTGAAACGGTAAAAATTTGTACTTGAGCTTCCAGAATATCAGGACAATTGTGCTCGAAATGAAAGAATGTTTTGGTAGTGAAAGGGTTAGGCCAGTTTAATAATCTTTTTATAATTAACCCCTGATCTCCATTTTCAACTACTATAAAGTCTAACGTAGCGGTTGAAGAATTATTGTTTATGTCCCAAACTTTAAATTTAATTGAATGATTTCCGGGTTCCAGATCATATAATCTATACCATACCTTTCCTTTTTGGTAGTCTTTTAATTTCGGATTAAGGCACGGAGAAGATTCTCCCCCGATGTAAGAATCGTTGAGTATTATGGTTCCGTTCGTGTTATAGTCCAATATTCCGGTAATATCATGCCCGATGCCCAGTCCGGTAGAGTTTATCCCGGTGCTGTCGGTGACGCAGGCTAATAAATAAGGAGACCTGTCTGTAATTCCTCCGTTGGCAAAGTTAAGGTTATTCATGTATAACCCTATTTTCGGACCTTCGTCGTCGTTGATTCCGTCAGGATTGATGTCTCCTATTTTTAGGTCAGGTTTATATTGGAAAGCATCTGTTTGGGAATTATCGGCATACAGGATGAGCTTTCCGTTTCCTGTTTCGTAGTTAATATCTTTAGGGACATAAAATTCTATCTTGAAATTTCCGTTTTTTACCTGAGAACCTCCTTTATATATGGCATTAATTTGCTCTTTATATTCCATAGGAGGATTGAGATAGCCGGCGTTAAAGTTGTTGAGCGTTTTTTTATCTACTGGTTTACCATAAAGAGTAGTTTGTATATTTCCGGTGAAAGAAGTGTCCGGAGTTCCTGATTCATCCAATACCTCTCCCTCCAGAGTAACAAAGTCCAAAGCTCTGATGGTTCCTGAAAATGAACCGGCATCTGTTCCGTTAATTTTTGTCAGTTTTATTTCTCTCTTAGGTTTAGCCAATGCCTGTGCCGGGTCTCCCAACAAGGTTACCTTTTGATTATCGCCATTTAAATATTCTTTTTTGGATAACCGTAGAGCCTCACCTAAAGGGATAAATTTTTTTCCGTCAGACTCTTTGGTGAAAATATTTTTTATAATAATAGGATTTATGGTAAGACCATAACTGATGGATATTGCCCTATTCGTGGTTATTGACGAACCTGCTCCGCCGTTTTCTTTAAGATATAGCAGGTCTCCTAATGAATTTAAGGCAGGGTTATCCCATACGGAAGCATCGCAGGAAACAGTAATAAAGAGAGGCAATCGTGAAAAATCGTTATTGAAATTGGTTAAATTCGGGAGTTCTTCCTTATGAAATACCCTGTATTGGGAAATAGAAACAGGCCCTCCGTGTCCGAAATAGTTAATTACCAAATTTCCGTTGTTGAATGCATTTTTTATGGCTTCTACAACCTGAGGGAACCGTGGTCCGCCTGTTGTATAATCAGCTTTAAAAGAATCGAGGTAAAGTTTCCGCAAGGTATATTCCGGAAGGGAAGCCTCAAAAATATTTTGTGAAATGGTCTCTTCAAGGGATTTGTGAAAATTATAGCTGCTACCGTCAATATCTACAATAAGAGAGGTTTTAAATCTCCAGTCACCGAAAGGAGAACCCTTAGGAGCACTGCCGTTGTCGTATTTAACGGTTTTATCTGCGCAAAGAGTAGCCTCAGAAATATTTTTAGCTATCATTCTCCCTACGGCGATGTCCAGTTGAGAGGCTGAAAGATTGGCATCATTCCCTATCATGTTGGCTTCATTGTCATCCAAGATGGTGATAAAATCGTCTGTGGCAAAGGAATAGCTAAGTCCTGTGCTGTTATAGCTCTGGTAAGTAGGAATCAGATTATGTCCGTAACCGGTTTTATTTTTAAAATCATAGGAACAAGAACCAAATAACAATACATATTTTAATTTTCCATCGTCCTTTTTATATAAATAACGCAAGAAGTCTCGGATTCCGGCTAAATCTTGTCCTCCTGAACTAAATTCGTTGTAAATCTGGTCTGCTGTAACCACTTCTACGTTCAGGTTGTTTTTCGATTGATGGAGATTCTTTACCCTGTTGGCTTGAGAGATAAATTCAGGAACTGTTATGATAATATAATCAACGTCTGAGATGGAATGCAGTGACTGGTTGGGAATCTTTCCTACAATTTCGGGTGTATAAGCGGCACTTGGTTTAAATGCCACCAGTTCGTTTTTGAAAGTTCCGGATGAAAATTGATAAGAAAAATTGTATGAGCCTGTAGCTTTTTCCAGCCTGCGGGCGTTTACATTATCCGATACGTCCCAGACTTCAAAATCTTCCGAAGGGATGAAATTAAAACCGTAAATATTCCCATTTTCTATGTTGTCAAAGGTTCGGAAATTCATCTGACTTCCGTTGAACTTAAGTTTTTGTTTGTAAATAACCTCAAAATAATCGGGGTATAATTTAGCCGAAGGATTGGCGGAATTATCAAAATTCAGGGTGAACTTTAATTGATTGTTTTGGGAAGGGACGGTTTGGGTTATGTTTCTTAAGGAATAATCTATGTCGCTGCTGGTAGGATTTAAAACGGCGGAATATATTTGAGTTCCGTTGTACATAACCTGTACTTTTCCATTCGTACCGTTTCTGGACACCCAGTAATATCTCCATGTAATATTAGTGCCGTCAACCAGATCATGTACGGGAAAATCAATTTCCCGATTATTTTTAATGCCCAGATCTTCTCCCAACCATATTTTTCCCACCTGATTTAAATTGAGTATATCTTCTTCAAAAAATTGATGATCATCATATTCCGTGTATACGGTAGAGTTGGGAGGCTGGTAGGAAACCGACGGAACTCTTTTACCCGGTGCCTGATCTATATTAATAAAGTAATAGGCATGGTCTTCGTAGATGTTTTTTTTATGCCTCACGTCGGAAGAAGAAGTTCTTGCCCAGTAGTCCGCCCCCTGAGCATAAAATAAAATATAATCATCGTTATTAAAAACTCCGTCTTCTTCTCCTGAAACTACGATAGCATTCTCCTGTAAATTATCGTATCTGAAATCAGAAGTAGGTTCAGGCAGCATTTTTCCCCCGTTTCCGAAAATACGGATAGTTTTAGGATTTAAAGAATTTATATTGATTCCTAAGGATTGCAGGATTTTTTTATCTATCTTATAAATACCCGATTGCGAGACCTTTATTTTATACCAATTACCATTCTGTAAAACACTTTCGGTATTTAGTTGAACATTATATGCTCCGGATGGTTTTAAAGAAGAAGAAGTTTTGTTTATCGTAAAACTGCTTAGCCGATAAACGGTATTTTCTATTCTTTTTAGTGTTTTGATGGTTACGGACAGAAATTTTTGCTCTCTGGCTTTGGTGATGGAAGCAGAGTAAATATCCTCGACGGGGATGGAGGAGAGGGGAATACTTCCGAGTTGGGAAATTTCAACAAGGCTCCATTGAAGGTTGGTTAAAGAAATATTTCCTGAAAAATCTGTCTCCTCAGAATAATATAATGTAGGGATGCCCTCATCCAATGAATAATTTTTATTGGAAAAATATGGATATTTTTCAGAATTGGTTTCAGAATAATAAACCGGTTTTAATCCTTCCCAATTAATTGTAACCGTCTGAGCTTTAACTAAAAAGACAAAGCTCAAGATAAAAAACAGTATAAAAAAGTTAATATATTTCTTCATAATTTACTGTGAATAACGAAGAATTATAAAAAAAATTTTAAATAATCATACAATATTTTTATTTTGCTCATCGTT
>JAISSC010000127.1 GCA_031273305.1 Flavobacteriaceae bacterium | reverse complement strand
GGCAGCAACACGATGGCAAGTCCCGCATGGGACGACACTTACCTGATATTATGCGATTCTCAGAGGGTTCGCCGACCTTTTTGGACAGCCTCGACTAGTCTTGCCTTTCAGGCAAAGAGTGGGGTGGGTACTCTCCGCAGGTCGCTGACCTGCGGTTATGAAGATTCCGCCCTCCGGGATTTCAAAAAATCATTTAGAGTGTCGCATAGTCAAAGTCAGGAAAGAGGTTGCTCACTTTTTGGACAGCCTCTCGTTCTTATCCCGAACTCAGGTTAATTGAACCTACAAATTTTTCATAAAAATACCCCCAAAATTTCAGATATTTTGGGGGCAGTTCTAATATAACGGCTTTAAAATATTATATCTAATAGCCTGTTTTCTTCTTTTTTAACTCTGTCAATTTTCCTGCTGCGGGATTTTTATTACTCGCCGTATTTTCATAAATTACAAACCAGTCTTTGGGTTCTTTCGAGGTTCTAAATGTCTTTATATTACCTATAAACCCTTCTCTCAACTGATGCTTATATACAGTGGCGGTTTTAAATTCTTTTATTCCGTTATTATCAACTTCAAAAATTTTATAAATAAAAGGTCTTCTGGTAGTATAACTATGTCCTAAAGTAAAATTCTTTTGAGATGTATTAATAGATTTATGGGGTGTACCTTTAAAAATAGAACCTGTTCCATTTATGAACATTATAATATCTCCATTACTGTCAAATGATAAAGCTATCTTATTCCATGTATTGCCTGATGTATCAATGGTTCCTAAAAACTCATAAATATCATATATGATCTGTTGTTGTGCATTTTCTAATTCATCTTCTTTAGGCTCAATAAAGTCTTTATTCCCTACTTCAAGCCAAACTTTCCCTGCTTTATTCATCATTAATGAAAATCCATCTTTGGTATCTTTACCTGTGCTACTGGTGTAAGATGAAAATATTACAGTTGAATTTTGTCTGTCTTTCCATCCGTTAGGATTATCTATATCAGTCCATATTGAATCAATCATTTTTGCAGATTGCGCAGGATATTTTCCGGTATTTTCATCAACCAGATTATGATAAAAATCTGTCACTTTAAAAACTAATTCTATCGTTCCGTTCTTTGGTATTACTGTCTCCGCAGGATATTCAATATATCCCTCTTGGTCTACAACGATAGTTCCGGGATTTGCCCCCTTCGTGCCAAAACTAATTCCTTTCGTAGAATACTTAACCCCTATGTATTCTTTATATCCATTAAATTCATATAATAAGGATTCTACAGCCTTTCCGGTAGGATGAGGTTCTGCAAAACTAATAACCCCAAAATCATATATTATAGGACCAACATCGCCATCAGGAGAGGTATAAATTTCCTCCACTATATCGGCATCCATCCAAAACCAACCATTTTTACCCCACCAACTCCCCCATGAATTTAAGACTTTAAATGCGTTCTTACCGGGATCATAATCAACAATAGTCATTTGATGTGGTCCATATCCTTCTAACTTAGGGTCTTTGAGCCAATTAATTATTTGATCATTTGTTATCATTTTTTCTTCTCCATAGTCTATTCCGAGTAGCGGTTCACCCTGAACTATTGGAATATCCATTCCAAAGAAAATAGGTAACTTCTTAGTTTGAAGAATATCTTTTAGCAATTGTACGCTAACTTCCTTTATATGCCAATTTTGATAAAAATCAAGATTAAATTGATGATTCTTTTGGAAAAGTGCTGCTGTTTCAGCTTCCGGAGTAGGTTTAGTAACTTTATCATATTGATACCCACATTGATAAGGTGAGTATGTAACTACAGGGACACCCTTATCCTTTAAAACATTAAAAACTGATGGCAAATTAGTTCCTTGTTGAGCTATCTTTTCCGGGGTAGATATATCGATCTTAATCTTATTTTCCGGAGTAGCAGAGTTATAATAATTTAAAACACCATAATAATGTAAAAAATTTACGCTAAAGAATCTGGCATTTTCTAAGTTCCCGTAATCATCGTAACTATTTTTATATAATTCCGGCTTTTTAAAAGGCATTCCGGTATAATTCCTTATCATTAATGCTAAGCCTTGTGCTACTGAAATAGATACGCATGTTCCTCCCCCCTGATCAAAAACCGGAAGCTCTTCATAGTTAGGTACTGCATAATCACCAGCAGCTGACTTGGAACTTCCGGCTCCCGGCAGTCCGTTTAACTGGGATACATCTGTCAGAACAGGAATACCTGCCCAATCTTCCTCAGTTGCCTTAATCAAGCCAAATGCATATAGTGTTTCCGTCGGTGGTTGATTTCCATCCTGCTCAGTTAGATCATCATCTTTACAGGATTGAGTGATAAAAAGAAGAAGAGTAAACAAAGGAATGATTTTCTTAATAAAAGTTAGTGTTTTCATAATAATATAATTAGTATTTGTTTCTGCAAATATATAAAATTATTTAATTGGGTTATAAAAATAATTTATAGCGTTAAGTATCTTTCATTAATATTAAGAAGACAGTTTTTTATGCGAACTTAGCCTAGTGATGCACCATTAGTTAAATCGGCAGTTGAATCGGCAAAATATTTTTATTTCATGTCTTACGGTTTTTTATTATTTACATTGTATTTTTGTATCCAATATGATTACTCAGGAAAATCTTAAAGAATTACAAGTCCGTATTCAAGACCTATATGAATATTTAGAGATAGAAAAGAAGCAGGTAGAGATTCATAATGAGGAGGAGAAGTCTTCCGATTCTTCCTTTTGGGATAATCCTAAACAGGCGGAGACCCTGTTGAAACAATTACGGATAAAAAAGAGGTGGGTGGAGGAGTACCATGACATTAAGGCACAATATGAGGATTTAACCGTGCTTTTTGATTTTTATAAAGAGGGAGAAGTTTTGGAGGAAGAAGTAGAAGAGCAATATCGGAAAGTATCGGAATTATTAGAAAATATAGAATTTAAAAATATGCTTTCTTCGGAGGGAGATGATTTGAGCGCAGTGTTGCAAATAACCTCCGGAGCCGGAGGCACGGAAAGTTGTGATTGGGCAAGTATGTTGATGAGGATGTATATCATGTGGGCAGAAAAGCATAATTTTAAGATAAAAGAACTCAATTATCAGTCGGGAGATGTTGCGGGGATAAAAACGGTAACTTTGGAAATAGAGGGAGATTATGCCTTTGGTTACTTAAAAGGAGAAAACGGAGTACACAGGTTAGTACGTATCTCCCCTTTCGATTCCAATGCGAAAAGACATACCTCTTTTGCCTCCGTCTATGTTTATCCGCTGGTAGATGATTCCATTGATATTCAAATTAATCAGTCGTCCGTTTCATGGGATACATTCCGTTCGAGCGGAGCCGGAGGGCAAAATGTGAACAAAGTGGAAACAGGAGTTCGTTTACGGTATAAGTACAAAGAAGAAACAACCGGAGAAGAAAAGGAGATTATCATTGAAAACACCGAGAGCCGTTCTCAGCTTCAAAATAAGGAGAAGGCTACGCAGTTGTTAAAATCCAGATTATTCGAGATAGAACTGGAAAAACGAAATGCCCGACGTGAGGAAATAGAAGCCGGTAAGATGAAAATAGAGTGGGGAAGTCAGATAAGGAATTATGTAATGCAACCCTATCGTTTAGTAAAAGATGTTCGCACGGGAATGGAAACTTCCGATGTGGATTCGGTTATGAATGGAAATCTGGATGAATTTTTAAAGTCGTATTTAATGCTGATGGGGCAGAAACTTCAAAAATAAATACCGGTTTTTTAAATATAAATCACTATCATTGTAAATAAAATTAATAACAAATATAAAGTAATTTAATTATGGAAGTTTTTGGAGGATTTGTCTCATTGATTTTCGGACTTATAGTTCTGATTTTTATTTTTGCCGTATTGGGGGCATTTTTTATTGTGAAACAGCAGACAACGGCAGTTGTGGAAAGATTCGGGAAATTTCAGTCTATCCGTCAGGCGGGATTTAATTTTAAGATACCGGTGATTGATACGGTTGCAGGAAAAGTAAATCTGAAGATACAACAGTTAGATGTTATGATAGAAACAAAAACTAAAGATGATGTTTTTGTTAAGTTGAAAGTATCGGTTCAGTATCAGGTCGTACAAACAGCGGTGTATGATGCCTTTTATAAATTGCAAAATTCTTATGCACAGATCACCTCTTATGTGTTTGACGTAGTACGTGCGGAAGTTCCAAAGCTGCGTTTAGATGATGTTTTTGAGAGAAAAGATGATATAGCCATTGCAGTGAAAAGCGAGTTGCAGGAAGCCATGCAAAGTTATGGATATAGCATTGTGAAAGCGTTAGTAACCGATATAGACCCGGATGAGCAGGTAAAACACGCAATGAACCGGATTAATTCGGCAGAACGTGAAAAAATAGCAGCAGAATATGAAGCAGAAGCAGAACGGATAAAAATTGTTGCAAAGGCAAAGGCAGAAGCAGAAAGTAAACAGTTACAAGGAAAAGGTATTGCCGACCAGAGGAGGGAAATTGCACGCGGACTGGAAGAATCGGTGAAAGTTTTGAACGGAGTGAATATAAACTCTCAGGAAGCCTCTTCCCTGATAGTGGTAACGCAACATTATGATACCTTGAATTCCATAGGAGCAAGTTCACGTTCTAATCTTATCTTGTTGCCGAATAATCCGAGTGCGGCAAGCGATATGCTAAACAATATGATAACTTCTTTTGCTGCTTCTCAACAAGTAGGAGAACAGATGAAAGAAAAGTAGGTTAACGTGAGTTCGGGATAAGAACGGAGTGCGGCTTTGCGAAGCAAAGCCGCACAACCAATTGATATACAGTAAGTTACAGCCATCATTGATGGAAGAATGACGTAGAGACGTCCCAATTTGGGTGTCTCCCCGTTATGTCGTTCACGTTATCATTGTCAAGATTGCCACACTCCACTACTATCCCTCGCACAGGTAATTTCCATATTCATTTATTGTTAGTCCTGCCTTTCAGGCAATTGTTTGGGAGGTTACTATTTCCGCAGGTCGGCGACCTGCGGTTATGAAAATCAAGCCTTTCAGGCTTTTTTATGCTTACGTCACCCAAATTGGTGTTGCAAAAATTATAGATCACCAACCATTTTTGGCATCGTTATCACCATTATAAAATATTGACCATCACATAGTTGTAAACAAGGCTATTGAAAGTGTTAAAGTCAGGAAATATTGTTGGCATCTAACCTTATACCTTATATTAACGTGAGTTCGGGTTAAGCACATTATAATTTTTTGAATTGGAATATGATGAAAGATAATTGAATAATGTTACATTCCTCCGGAATGCCGTTATGGGTGGGGGATTGTTCAT
>JAISSC010000114.1 GCA_031273305.1 Flavobacteriaceae bacterium | reverse complement strand
AGCTCATAAAATCAAAAGAAATTTATAAACACCCCCTTATTTTTAAAGCCTGTTATTCTCGACCGAGCAAAATTAATATTTTTTTTAATATCTTGACGATTCTTTTTCAACATTCTTGGCATTGTCTTACCATCTACATATCAATCTTACGTTGTTCTCTGATCATCAGGGCATTAGGGTTAAATAATTTTTTACCTGAGCGGGTCTTTATTTTTTTACGGTCTTATTTTTCCATTTATTCCTTAAAACTTCAACTATTCCGGGCAAAATAGAAATTATAATGATGAATACTATCAGGAATTTAAGATTATCCTGTACCCACTGTAAATTACCTACAAAATATCCTAAAAGAGTAAAGATAGCCACCCATATAGTGCCTCCAACGATATTATATTTTATAAAAAACCTGTAATTCATGCGTCCCATACCGGCTACAAAAGGAGCAAACGTCCGAATGATAGGAACAAAGCGCGCCAAAATAATGGTTTTTCCTCCGTGTTTTTCATAAAATTCATGGGTTTTTTGAAGGTAACTTTGTTTGAATATCTTTGATCTGGGGTTACTAAAGAGCTTATGCCCGAAGTACTTACCTATCTCAAAATTGACGGAATCCCCCAATATGGCTGCTATAAATAAGATAATATTAAGTAAGATGATATTCATGTCATTATCGGGCAGAGCCGTTAAAGCTCCTGCGACGAAAAGCAGTGAATCTCCCGGTAAGAAAGGAGTTACTACCAATCCGGTCTCACAAAAAATAATAATGAATAAAATAACATAAATCCATACTCCGTAATCAATAACCAACTCTTTCAAATGCACATCAATGTGAAGAACAAAATCAATGAGAAAATATATGTATTCCATAAATATAATTCAATAATATTTTTATTTTAGATAAAATCAGACGTTTAACCTAATGATTTATTTTAATTTACAAAGATAGTAAATTTATCGTGCCAATTTCGGTAAAAGAAGAAAAAAAGGTTACCGCAGATTCAACTAATGAAAGCACATTTGATTAAGTTATTCCACTTGTTTTTTAGGATTTGGGCGTGTTCCTGTCGGGTCGGGCTATCCGTGTAGGGACATCCCTATGTGGCGTCTCTGTGGGCTTTCCACTACTATCCCTCACGCAAGGTCACTTCCATTGTCAAAGATACCCCTATACATCAGGCGTAGGGACGTCTCTGCGTGGGCGTTCTCATATTATTGTGACATAGAGACGTCTCAATTTGGGCATCTCCACGTTATTAGAGTTAACTTTTGTTGCTTTCCTGACTTTGACACTTTAAAAAACTCAATTTTGTAACAATGTAATAATCAGCGTTTTATAATTTTTGCGGCACCGAAATGGGTGTCGCAAGCAGAAGTCTGAAAGGCTTGATTTTCATAACCGCAGGTCGGCGACCTGCGGGCAACGACAACCAATGACACCGCCTGAAAGGCGGGACTAGTCTTGCCTTTCAGGCAAAGAGAGGGGTGGGTACTTTCCGCAGGTCGCTGACCTGCGGTTATGAAGATTCCGCCCTCCGGGCTTTCAAAAAATCATTTAAGGTGTCGCATAGTCAAAATCAGGAGTTTGATATTCCATATTTCCCGAATAAATTAAAGACAATTTGTCATAAATGCAATAATTCATACGATATATCAAGACATAATGATATTGTTGTATTTACCATTATTAATTCAAACGGTTTATTTACAAATGCTTATGAATAGGTACTATAACTTGGTATATAATTTGAAAAATAGTAGGTATAAGTCTTAAAAAAATAAAAGTTATGACCGATTTAATTAAAAATAGCAGCAAAAGTTTTGGAAGTTTATTGGATGAATTGTTCACCAATGCTCCCGGATGGAACCGCCCGGAAATAAAATTCCCTCCCGTGAATATTAGTGAGGGTAAGGAGAATTACGAAGTAGACCTATACGCTCCGGGATTGGATAAGAATGATTTCAAAGTAAATCTGGATAAGGGTTTATTGACCATCAGTTATGATAAGAAGGTGGAAACAACAGATAAGAAGGCTCACAGAGTGGAGTATTATCAATCCAGTTTCAAACGTAGTTTTACTTTGGATGACGGCAACATAGATGCAGCTAAAATAGATGCATCTTACAAAGACGGCGTTCTTAAGGTAACTTTACCCAAGAAAGAACAAACGGAAATTGAACCTAAACAAATTGAAGTAAAATAAATCCGGGAGAAAAATTAAGGTTAGAAGGAAAGATTTATTTGGAAAGTTGGAGTTTATTTAGAACTTCAACTTTTTTTATAGGGTTAACTTTATCTGCTGCATTTTTTTACCCTAAACTCCTTATAGTTTTCCGTATCTTTGTAATTCTCATTTATCCGATATGAAAATAGAAGAAATAATCAAAGAAAAGATACTGATCCTTGATGGTGCTATGGGTACTATGATCCAACAATATAAATTGCAGGAAGAAGACTATCGTGGAGAAAGGTTTAAAGACTGGCATAAAGATGTAAAAGGAAACAACGATCTATTATCCATTACCCGCCCGGAGATTATCAAGAATATTCATCTGGAATACTTTGAATCCGGAGCAGATATAGTAGAAACCAATACTTTCAATGCCAACCGTATCTCTATGGCAGATTACGGAATGCAGGATTTGGTGCATGAGTTGAATGTAGCTTCCGTCGGGGTTGCTAATCAGGCACGAGAAGAATACAGGGAAAAACACGGAAATAAGCCTCTGTTTATTGCCGGATCTATAGGACCTACTTCCAAGACGGCTTCCCTCTCGCCGGATGTAAATGACCCCGCCTACCGTGAGGTGGATTTCGATTATCTGGCACAAATATATAAAGAACAGGCATTGGCTTTAATAGAAGGAGGTGTGGATATATTACTGGTAGAAACCATCTTTGACACACTTAATGCGAAAGCGGCTTTTTTCGGGATTGAAGAGGCTTTTGATGAAGCGGGAAAAACCTTACCCTTATCAGCTTCCGGAACGATAACGGATGCCGCAGGGCGCACATTATCCGGACAAACTACGGAAGCCTTTTTGGTCTCACTTTCCCATCTGCCTTTACTCTCCATAGGTCTGAATTGTGCCTTAGGAGCCGAACAGTTATTTCAATATCTGGAAATTTTAGCCCAAAAAGCTCCGTTTTATATAAGTGCTTATCCCAACGCAGGATTACCCAATCCTTTAGGAGGATATGATGAAACTCCGGAAATGATGACCGAAAAAGTTAAGTTGTATCTGGAAAACCGATTGGTCAATATTTTGGGAGGCTGTTGCGGAACAAGCCCTGCACATATCAGGCTTTTTGCCGAATTAGCAGCGAAATATAAACCCAGAGAAATTCCCGTATTTGCGAACGGAACGCAGTAGAGACGTCCCAACTTGGGTGTATTTGTCCATATAACTTATTGATTATAAGGTTATTACTAACGGAACTAAGTGGAGCGTGGCAATCTACTGTTTATAATGAGATTGCCACGTCGTGCCTCCTCGCAAAAACAGCAGCGAAGCAACCTCAACGACAGGCTATAATGATAACGCACAGAGACGCCCAAATTGGGATGTCTCTACGTTGTTGAGCCTCCTCGCAATGGTATTATTCCAAAATATTTATATGAAATATTTTGGAAATTCCTGCTAAAGCTATCTGAATGCCAATGCAGAAAGTAAAAAATGCAATCAGTTTATTGATGATCTGGTTTCCTGATGTCCCGACCTTGTTTACAATCTTTGAAGCATTTGATAAGAAAAAGTAAACCAATGCGCAAAGTATCAGGATCACTAACGTTATAGCCAGATAATTCATAACTGTCAGGGAATAATCTCCCTCAACCAGACTATTGGCTGTCAGGGTAAATATAACGGAAATGGTTCCTGAACCCATAATAATAGGAAAGGTTATCGGATAAAAAATATCTTTTTGAAGATTCTCATAATCCAGTTCGTTAATGGTGCGTTCTTTCCTTTCTCTGTTTAGCCGGTTGTTATTATCCGAAAGCCAGCCCAGAGCCGTTTTACATATCATCAGTCCTCCTCCTAGCTGAATTACGGGAATAGAAAGCCCGAAAAGAAGTAAAATTGCCCTTCCGATTATCAAACTGCCAAGCCCGATGCAAACACAATAAATGGTGATTTGTTTAACAACGGATTTTCTTTGACTATTATCCAATCCTTCCAAAAAATTATTAACGATAAAGGCATTTCCAATAGGATTTACTACCGGAAATAAGGCTACCACAGCAGCAGAAAAAACCTGTATAAAATCTTGTAACAACATTTGTTTAGAATTTTAGGGTTGCAAATTTCGCAATTTTTTCTCATAAAAAGCAACTTTTTTACTCAATTATTCAATAGATGGACGGATTATTTAAAAAATAAGATAAAATTACTTTAGCCGAGTTAGGGTTTAAGTATATTGTAATTTTCTTACCAAAGCCTGTTTTTGAATGTAATATGCTGTACGTTAGGTTATTACGTCTCTTATGCGTGGCGTCATTGCGAATGTAACAGATTGCCACGTCGTGCCTCCTCGCAAAAACAGGAATGTGGCAATCTCATACCATTGCGAGCGAAGCGAAGCAACCTCAATGACAACAACGATGTCGCACTCCGAGATTTATATTAACGTGAGTAAAAAAAAAGAGACCTGTCCCGAAGTCTCTTTTTTGGTTTTTAATTGGATAAACTTGAAAAATTATTTTTTGCTCTTTCTCATTTTATTGATCCAGATAAATATACCGGTAACCGGCAGGGATGTACCTATCAGGCAGGCAATGAAATAAATTATTTTAGAAAAGGTTCCGAAGATGTCGCCTAAGTGTAAGGCTCTTATTAATGAAACTATCTGTACATTTAGAGGTTTGTCTTTAAAAATATCTTTGGACACTACGGTTCCCGTGTAGGGGTTTATATTGATCTTATCGGAAGCAGATAAGGCGAAAAATCCGGTTTTGTTTTTATAAAGGGTCAGGGCGGAAGCAGAATCTCTGGGAAGGCTTATCCGTATATTCCCCTCATAAGGTAATTCTTTGGCTCCGATTCGGAGGATTTCTTCGAATGGGAGCAGGGTTCCTTCGGGATTTTCGATTTGCACCGGTTTTTCGTTCCGTCCTGCAAAAACTTCGCTTCCCATTATGTTGCTCACTCCGTCCTTATACCACTCAAAAGACCAGCACAATCCGGTGAGAGACATAATCAGCAGGATAAATAAAGAATAAAATCCTAAGGTATTGTGTAAATCATGGTTGATTCTTTTCCAACGGGCTTTATATTTTATCTTAAATCCGGGTTTCCAATAGAACCACCGTTTCCAGTGTCTGAATTTTCTGGGAAACCAGAGGATCAATCCCGAAACGGATAAAAGTACGAAAATTAGCGTGGCAGTTCCCACAATAGGTCTCCCGATGTTGTCTTCCAAAAGGAGCCAGCGGTGAAGCCTCATCATGACCATAAAGAACTGCGAGGTCTTGTCTCCGTCTTTTCCCATAACTTTTCCGCTATATGGGTCTACGTAATAAGTAGAAGGTCTTACCCTTTGGGGTCTTTCTTCTTTCCGGTCTTTAGAGATTCCTTTTGCGCCTTCTTCCTTCTTCTTTTCTCTTCCCGGAGCTTCTCTTCCCGGAGTGTCTTTTTTAACCAGTCCCAATTCGTAATTTTTAGAAATGTTTCCGGGAATGGTGATAACGGTAACTTTCCCCTTTTCCTGTTTTTGTAAATCAGAGATCAATGTTTCCAGTTGTTGAGGTGGCTTATAAGGATTCGCATTGTATTTGTCAGGATTGACCATATATTCTATCTCGCTGCGGAAAGTATATACAGTCCCCGACAGACAAACAACAAATAAGATAATTCCTGCCCCCAGTCCCAACCAGAGGTGAATATCGTTAATGAACTTTCTGAATTTATTTTGCTTCATATCAGGGTTTTATATTACTTAGTTAAAAAACTACCCAAATTTTTGGGTAGTTCTACGGAATAAATCTAATCTTTATTAATCTAGTTCAATGAAAACGCAAATTAACGATTTTTTTTGGTATGAAAATCAGAAATTATATGAAAGTTGTACTCCAAAATTTCTTGGATTGATTTGGTTAATGTATCCTCCTCTGTAATAAGAGTTATATCCCAAAGCATCAAAAATATTATTGAAGAATACACGTAATCCTATATCTTTATAGGTATATCCTGCCTGTGCGTTCACTGTGGTATACTCCCGCATTAGGAATGGTTTTGTTCCCGGTTCGGTTCCATGTCCGTCGGATGATGTTTTAGTAGACCACTCATTTACAGGTCGGCTTCCAACATAATAAACTCCCAGCCCTAAAGATAAATTCTTTAAAGTTCCTTTATCAAACAAGTATTGAGCCCATCCGTTTGCTGTGTTACGCGGAGCATTCATAGGTCGGGAACCGTCTACAAAGGAAGGACTGTCTTCATATCTTGAATCTAAGTAAGAATATCCGGCTATTAGACTTAAATTCGGAAGAATTTTTCCTGTAACCTCTAACTCTATTCCACTTCTCTTTAAGTCTCCTGCAAGGATGTAATACAATACGTTGCTGCTTACTCCGTCGGTTATTCCGTATTGTAAATCGGAATTTTTAATATTAAAATAAGTAGCAGTAAAATATAATTTTTCATCCAACCATGAAGATTTAAAACCAAATTCCCATTGATTGGAAACTGAAGCCCCCATTTCTTTCCCGTTTATATCCTTGTTGGTGGCAGACCGTAAACTACTGGTTGTAGTATAAGACCCGAAAATATTGATATTTTTCACCGGATTTACCATAATTCCGAAGAAAGGGTCCCATGCATCTCCTGTGACTTTTCCTGAGGAAGAACTGCTCTCGCTGATCTGATGATTATATCTTACTCCTAACATCGCTTTTACATAGGAATTGAAAGTAATTATATCTTGTGCCATTAATCCATAAGCAGAAGAAGTTGAGGGGTTTGAGGCTCCTTTTTCAAAAGAATAGCCTTCAGGTAAGAAAGTAGGAATGGTCGGGTCTAAAACATCAATTTGATCTATAGGTGTTTTTCCTACGAGTTTATAGCTGGTGGTGGACAAACTATTTTTCTTAAAATCAAGACCGGTTTGGAAAGTATGTTTTATCTTTCCGGTATTAATATCTTTACCAACCAAATCCAGTTGTATTACGGAATTTTTATCATCTCTGTCCGATTTGCTTAATGTTCTGTTTCTCTTACTAAATGCAGAGGGAACTTTACTTAGGGATGCTGCCGTACTTTCTGCCTGATAAGAGGAAGCAGAATAGGTTCCGCGTAAAGTTAATTTATCGTTTATTTTTCTATAAATACGAGTTCCGTAAGTAGTGGTTTGGTTATGAACATTATCTGTACTGAATCCCATAAACTTGTTATGAGGCATTGTATAAAGAGCATATGTACTGTCAGCAGCTAAATTTACCGTACCATTGTCAGGAGTAGTGTTGTCATTCATATAATCCATTTCAAGGATGATGCGTGTTTTATCGTCAGGTCTCCATTCAAATGAAGGGTTGACATATATATGGTCTTTTTTAACGAAAGATTTATAACTATCGGCTCTTTCATAATCGGCATTGATACGAAAAGCTATGGTTTGCTTTTTATCTAAAACGGTTTGATAGTCTAAAGAAGGTCTAAATAATCCCCAGCTTCCGGTACGGATGGAAATATTGCCTTTTTCTATAAATTTAGGAGTTTTTGTTACGATGTTAATTACTCCGCCGGGGCTTCCTAATCCGTCTCCGATTCCCTGAGTGATAGCAGCAGAACCTTTCAATACCTGAACACTTTCTATCCCTTGCATGTCTGTTAATACGGAAGCCGTTCTAAAGTCCGAATCTACCTGTACTCCGTTTTTCAGTACGGGAGTTCCTCTATAACCACGAATGGACATACTTTCACGTACTCCTCCGTAGGAACCGAACAAAGTCACTCCGGAAACGTTTTGGGTGACATCGGTTAGGGATAAAGCTCCCTGTTCTGCGATTATTTCTTCCGTTACAACAGAGATATTTTGAGGCAACTCCCTCGAACTTACAGGCAACCGGGTAATCATATCCATCCCCTCTGTCTGCCTGTTTCCAAGTATTGTAACTCCGTCAATATCTCCTTTGCTGTACAGGGTTATTTTAATTTCTTTAACTTCGTAGGCTCCTAAAGTAATAATTTCGGAGTATTCGTTAAATTTAGGGCTTGTAATGGTGACCTTGTGACTTCCTTCCGAAAGTCCGGATATTTCAAAAAAGCCCTGCTTATCGGTTTCGGATATTTTGTTACCGTCAACAGAAATGGTTGCCCCACTGACAGGAATTTCTTCAATATCCGATAAAGTGCCTTTGATTCCTGATGTGTTCTGTGCCATTATAAACTGACAAAAACTAATGTAAATAAAAAACAAGAATATTCTTTTCATGATGGTTTTAATTTTCGCAAATATAGGTTTTATTCAGACCTACTCCAAATAAAATAAGATTCTTGGCTGTATTTTTTGTAATCCGGTCATTTGCAGCAATATACAAAACGAGCTTTTTTATATGAATATAAGTTATTTAGAATTTTCCTGACTTTGACTATGCGATACCCATTTGGTGCTACAAAAATTATAAAGTATTGATTGTTATATAGTTGTAAAATCAGTCCAGCCTTTCAGGCTGTTGTTTGAGAGGTTACTCTTTCCGCAGGTCGGCGACCTGCGGTTATGAAAATCAAGCCCTCCGGGCTTCGCTGTCGGTATGCAACAACAAATAGGTGGAGATGTTTGAATTGGGTGGAGAGTCCAAATTGTAACGTCTCTACGTTGCAATAATATGAGGACGCCCACGCAGGGACGTCCCTACCCAAATGTTGCATTCTTTAGTTGAATCTGCGGTTGAATTTGCGTAGTAAAAAATGGGGGTTGAATTTAAAAAATATATTAACTTTGCAGGGTAACCAAAATTATAACTAATAAAAATAGAATAAAAGAAGTATGAGTTTACCAGTAGATTATATTCCGGTTCTGATACAAGTGGCGGTGGCTCTCGGATTCAGCGTACTAACGCTTATAGGTTCTGCCATGTTGGGGTCAAGGATACACGGGAAAGTTAAGGATGATACTTTTGAATGTGGAGTAGCTTATGAAGGAGATGCTCGTTCGCCGTTTTCGATAAAGTACTTTTTAACGGCTATATTGTTTGTCCTGTTTGATATAGAGATCGTTTTTTTCTATCCTTATGCTTTGACGATTAAGGAATTTGGAGTGGAAGGATTTCTGGCAGTTTTGACCTTCATTTCTGTTTTTCTTTTAGGCTTTTTATATGTTGTTAAGAAGGGAGCGTTAGATTGGGAAAAATAAAAAGATGAGTTTAATTATTTTGCAAAGAACATGTCGGAAAAAAAAGTAAAAATTGTAGAAGCTCCGGAAGGGATAAGCGGTCCCGGATATTTCGCCGGAAGTTTTGATAAAATTATAGGATTAGCCAGGTCATATTCTTTGTGGCCTTTGCCTTTTGCTACTTCTTGTTGTGGAATAGAGTTTATGGCGATACAGGCAGCAAATTACGATTTATCCCGTTTTGGAGCGGAAAATATGAGATTTTCTCCAAGACAGGCAGATATATTGATGGTTTGCGGAACTATATCAAAAAAACTGGCTCCGGTTCTGAAACAGGTATACACCCAGATGGCAGAGCCTAAATGGGTTATGGCAGTAGGTGCTTGTGCCTCAAGTGGAGGAATTTTTGATACTTATTCGGTTTTACAGGGAATTGATAAAATAATTCCGGTAGACGTGTATGTGCCCGGCTGTCCGCCGAGACCGGAACAGATAATAGAGGGATTTATGCAGGTTCAGGAAATTGTCAGGAATGAGAGTTTGAGGAGAAGGGAATCTCCTGAATATAAGACATTGTTAGAATCGTACAATATATCGTAGAGGATAATGGAAGAAAATATCATAGATAATCAGTCTGTTTTACAACTTTTGACGGATAAGTTCGGTGAGGGTATCTTAGGAACCTGTGAACCTGATGGGATTTTAACATTAGAGATAAAGAGAGAGATAGTGATTCCTTTAATCGAGTTTATTAAGAACGATAAAATTAAGATAAATTTCTTGACCGATCTGTGTGGAATCCATTATCCGGATCGTAAAGGAACCGAATTAGGGGTTATCTATCATCTTCATAGTTTTGTCAATAACTTCAGGATACGGTTAAAAACCTTTTTTTCAATAGAGGAACCTGAGGTAGATTCTTTGACCTCGTTATACTCTGCCGCCAATTGGCAGGAACGTGAAACTTTTGACTTTTACGGGATAAGGTTTAAAGGACATCCTAATCTTACACGAATACTCAACAGGGATGATATGGAATATCACCCGATGTTAAAACAATATCGGTTGGAAGATGCAACCCGCACAGATAAGAACGACGCCATGTTTGGCAGATAATTTATACTATAAAGAATTAAAAAAGTTAAAATCAGAAAAATGTCTCAGGAAAATAATACCAACGAGCTGATAGATTTATCAAATGTTTTAGATAATTATGTGGCGAGAGAGCAGCTTGATGGCGAGCTTCAGCAAATTAATCTGGGGCCTACGCATCCGTCTACCCACGGTATTTTTGAAAATCAGGTATTGATGGACGGTGAGAGAATTGTTTCTGCAAAATCAACAGTAGGGTATATCCACCGGGCTTTTGAAAAAATATCGGAGAGAAGAACCTACGCTCAGATAACTACCCTGACAGACAGGATGAATTACTGCTCCTCACCGATCAATAACATGGGCTGGCATATGACTATGGAAAAATTTTTGGGCATCAAAACGACCAAAAAGATAGATTATATGCGGATTATCATTATGGAACTGGCGAGGATTGCAGACCATCTGGTTTGTGATTCGGTGATGGGAGTGGACACAGGAGCCTTAACCGGGTTTACTTATGTATTTCAGGATAGAGAGAGGATATATGACCTGTATGAGCAGGTTTGTGGAGCGAGAATGACCACCAATATCGGAAGAATCGGAGGATTTGAAAGAGATTTTAGTCCGAAGTTCCATCAGTTGTTAAAGGAATTTATAGCAGAATTTCCTAAAAAGATAGAGGAATTTTCCAAACTGTTGGAAAGGAACAGAATCTTTATGGATCGTACTATCGGGGTAGGAGGGATTTCAGCGGAACGTGCATTAAATTACGGATTTACAGGCCCTAATTTAAGAGCGGCAGGAGTGGACTATGATGTAAGAGTGATGAGTCCGTATTCTTCTTATGATGATTTTGATTTTATTATTCCCATAGGTACGGCAGGAGATGCTTATGACAGGTTTATGGTGCGTTTACAGGAGATAAGGGAAAGTTTTAAACTGGTAAAAAATGCATATGAAAATTTACCGGAAGGAGACCATCATGTAGATGTTCCCGATTTTTATTTACCGGATAAACCCGATGTATACACCAGCATGGAAGCATTGATATATCATTTTAAGATCATCATGGGGGAAATGGATATTCCGGTAGGAGAAATATATAATTCCGTAGAAGGAGGAAACGGGGAATTAGGCTTTTATATGGTCAGCAACGGAGGAAGAAGTCCTTACAGACTGCATTTCCGACGCCCTTGCTTTATCTATTATCAGGCGTATCCTGAATTGATTAAAGATCAAATGCTCTCGGATGCAATTGTAACTCTGGGGAGCTTAAACGTAATTGCAGGGGAGCTGGATGCTTAAAAGAAAAATATAACGTTATAGCACCGCAATAGGAGTGCAACAATCTCAATGACTTACAAGGTTTTGCCTCGCATGTCTATCGGTAGGTATGCGAGGCAATTTTGTGTTTACAACAAACAATAATCAATTTTTCCACCTTCCCATAAAATATTTTTTCACTTCAGTTGTCTGCATAAGAAGATAGCTATTAAGAAAAAATATAAAACGTAAATTAATTATAACAATGAATATCGAACAAGATTTAAGATTTAAGACAACAGCAATATTTCATACAAAAAAGCGTTTTCCCTTTAGACAAAGCAAATGGACGAAATATAGAATTTTTTCCATAACCAAATATAGAAATTTTTCTATATTTATGGAATGCTTTTTGATAGAGAAGGTCAATACGTTTGATATAATTAAAATGAGAGGAACTCTGCAACATATATTACTTAATATTTAATTTATAATGAAGAACAAATTTTTTTATTTATTATTGTTTTTAACGGTCTCGTTTGCCGCCTTTTCGCAGGAGAAAGTCACGCTGAGCGGAACAATCGCCAACGAGTCGAATAACGAGACACTAATTGGAGCAACCGTTTTGGTACTTGAAGCAGATGTTTCCGTAACAACCAATTCCTACGGCTTTTACTCCATTACGTTACCAAAAGGAGATTATACCATTATCATCAGCAATTCGGGATTTAATGATGTTGAAGAAAGTATCTCGCTTACCGAAAACACAAAATTGAATTTTGCAATGTCTGAAAACAGTACGGAGTTGGAGGAAGTTGTTGTTACGTCCAATACCTCAAAAACGAATATCAGCAAGCCGGAAATGAGTGTGAGTAAACTTTCCATAGCGACCATCAAAAAAATGCCGGCGGTTATGGGCGAGGTCGACGTATTGAAGTCGATATTGCAACTACCCGGCGTTGCTACTGCACAGGAGGGCGCATCAGGGTTTAACGTAAGAGGCGGCTCGGTTGACGGAAATCTTGTGTTGCTGGATGAAGCAATAATATATAATACCTCGCATTTGTTCGGATTTTTCTCGGTTTTTAATTCCGATGTTATTAAAGATATGAAATTATACAAAGGAGGAATTCCATCCGGTTTCGGAGGACGGGTTTCTTCGGTTTTGGATATTTATCAAAAGGAAGGAAATAATAAAGAATACCATATAAGTGGCGGAATTGGAGCCGTGTCAAGCAGATTATTGGCAGAAGGGCCGATTGTGAAAGAAAAAAGTTCTTTTATCGTAGCCGGAAGAGGTTCCTATGCACACCTTTTCATGAAAGCTGCAGACGAACCCAACACAGCTTATTTTTACGATTTGAACGCCAAACTCAATTATAAGATAAATGATAAAAACAGCCTTTTCCTGTCCGGATATTTTGGGAATGATAACATAACTCTTAATGATGCCGCTGTAAACTATTACGGCAATATGTTTTTTAATGTAAGGTGGAACCATATTTTTTCGGATAAATTATTCTCAAACGCATCTGCCATTTACAGCGATTATAATTACAGGTTAAAAATAAAATTTGTTGGTATTGATTGGGAATCAGATATTAAGAACTATAATTTTAAGTATGACCTGAAACATTCCATTTCAAACGATTTTGTTTTGAGTTATGGCTTAAATTCCATTTACTATCAATTCAATCCGGGAACTATCAGTCCTATTGATGCCTCTTCAAGTATCAATCTTTATCAGATTGCCAAAAAATATGCTTTCGAAAACGCATTATACATCAGTGCCGAACAAAAACTTTCCGATAAAATATCAATGACCTACGGACTTCGATACAGCAACTTTCAACGATTGGGAAAAGAAGAAGTAAATACTTATGCCAACAACGAGGCAGTTGTTTTCAATCAGGATTTTCAGGTTTATGAAGAAGGAACCCCGACAGGAACCATACGTTATGGCAGAAACAAGAAAATAGCAGACTTTAATAATCTTGAACCGCGTTTTTCCATTGCCTATTCACTGAATGAAGATCAGTCTATCAAGGCAAGTTATAACCGGATGAGCCAATACATTCATTTGATCTCCAATACGGCTTCTGTTTCTCCGCTTGATATTTGGGCACCGAGCGACAAATACCTTAAACCGGAAATTTTAGATCAGGTCGCAGTGGGTTATTTTCAAAATTTTAAGGCGGGCAAATACTCATTGGAATTGGAGACATTTTATAAAAAGATACAGAACAAGGCAGATTATATTGACGGAGCCGAGTTAATCGCAAATAAAGCAATAGAAAGAGTGCTTTTAAACGGCGAAGCTCGTGCGTATGGCTTAGAAATATTGGTCAAAAAAAATACCGGAAAACTAACGGGATGGCTCTCTTATACACTTTCAAGAGCAGAACAAAGGACACCGGGCAGAAATGCAGATGAGCCGGGAATCAACGAGGGTGAGTGGTATAGGGCTAATTATGATAAGTTGCACAATTTGTCTGTTAACCTTGCATATCAATTGAGTAAGAAATGGACTTTTGCCGGAATTTTTACCTTCCAAAGCGGTAAAGCAGCAACATTCCCCGACGGCAAATACCAGTATCAGGGGATAACTATTGCCAGTTATGGTACAAGAAATGAAAACTCACTTTCAGCTTATCATCGTTTAGACCTGTCGGCAGTTTATGTACCTAAACCCGACAAGAAAAAGAGATGGCAGGGCGAATGGGTTTTCAGCATTTATAACGTTTACAACAGAAGTAATGCCGCATCTTACACCTTCGGGCAAAATCAGGAATCAGGGCTGAGTGAAGCCAAGAGAATGTCGATATTTGGGATTATACCGAGTGTAACGTATAATTTTAAATTCTAAATCCGGTTTTTTAATCTCTAATTTTATAATAGCTAAAAAATAAAATAAATGAAAATCTTTAAAATAATTTTAATCTTAACCATCGGACTATTTTTGACAAGTTGCGAAGACGTGATCGATGTCGATTTAGATACGGCAGCACCGAGACTGGTAATAGATGCATCGATTGATTGGGTGAAAAATACATCCGGGAGTGAACAAAAGATCAAATTATCTACTACAACAGGATATTACAACGCTGAATTTCCAACAGTTTCAGGAGCCGATATTGTTGTGACGAATACGGCAAATACTGTTTTTAATTTTGTCGAAAATCCCGGAACCGGAGAATATATCTGCACCGATTTTGAACCGATTATTGGGGAAACCTACACGCTGACGATCAATTTAAACGGAGAAACCTATACGGCTACCGAAAAATTAATCAACGTACCCGATATTAAAGATACCATAGACCAGAATGATAAAGGAGGAATAATGGGAGATAATATCGAAATTACCTATTATTATCAGGACGATCCGGATCATGATAATTACTATCTGAACAGCATTATTACAAGCTATATAGTATTTCCCCAATATGAAGTTGAAAGTGATAATAACCAGCAGGGCAATCTAATATCTGAAATTTATTGGCACGAAGATTTAAAACCCGGAGATGTGATCAACATAAAATTATATGGAATTTCAAAAAGATATTACAAATATTTTAATAAGATATTACAGGCATCCGGTAATAGTGGTGGTGGCGGAATGTTTTCAACCACGCCGACTGCTGTTCGGGGTAATATTGTAAATCAGACAAACGGTGAGAAATTCCCTTACGGATATTTCAGGTTGTCGGAAGTAGATACTAAAAGCTATACCATTAAATAACCTGAGTTAGGGATAAGAACGGAGCACGGCTTTGCGAAGCAAAGCCGTGCTAACCTATTGATATACAATAAATTATCTCATCTTGATAATATACAGCATGTTAAAGCCTATTTGTTGAAGTTGCTGCGCTTCGCTTGCAATTTTAACTGTTTTATCCCGGTTGTGTCGGAAAATATTGTTCGGAGGATGGATTACTTAACTTTTGTTTATATTTGTGACACCAAATAAAAACAAACATGGCTAATATTTTAGATGGGATTAAACTATCCAAACAGATAAAACAAGAGATAAAGGAAGAAGTAACGGAATATGTACAAAAAGGACATCGCCCTCCGCATTTGTCTGCCTTGTTGGTAGGAGAGAACGGAGCCAGTGTTACCTATGTAGATAATAAAATTAAGGATTGCCATGCGGTAGGATTTAGGTCTTCTCTGGTAAAACTTCCCGAAACCGTAACAGAAGAAGAATTACTTCAGGAGATTAAAAAACTGAATGAAGATGACAGTTTAGACGGATTTATAGTTCAATTGCCCTTACCCCGACATATAGACCAGGAGAAGATTATTATGGCTATTAAACCATCTAAGGATGTGGACGGGTTTCATCCTGAAAATTTCGGGAAGATGGCATTGGAAATGGAAGGTTTTTTACCGGCTACACCCTTCGGGATTATGATCATGTTGGAGAGGAACCATATTCCGACTCAGGGAAAGGATGTAGTAGTGATAGGCAGGAGCCGTATTGTCGGAAGACCGATGAGTATTTTGATGAGCAGAAAAGGAGAACCGGGCGATGCCACAGTAACACTTACCCATTCAAGAACTAAAGATTTGGAAGAATATACAAAGAAAGCAGATATAGTTATTACTGCCTTAGGAGTACCACATTTTTTAAAAGCCTCTATGATTAAGGAAGGAGCAGTAGTTGTGGATGTAGGCATTACGAGAGTAGAAGACCCCACCAGAGAGAGAGGATTTTATCTTGCCGGAGATGTAGATTATCCGGAAGTATTTGAAAAAGCCTCATGGATAACCCCCGTACCGGGAGGAGTAGGTCCCATGACCCGTGCCATGCTTCTGAAAAATACTATGCTTGCTTATACAAGAAAATTTCTCTGATTCTTATTAGATAAAAAAGCCGTCTCAAACACCGAACTGAGAGACGGCTTCTTAGCCTCCGGCTAAAAGGGCTGTGTAATTAAAAGTAAGCCTTATTATTGTATATTTTCAGCGCAATTGATAATTCTGCCGGCTAAATCTCTTAAAGCCGTGCGCAAAGTTTCTTTCTCCTCCGGAGTAAAGTCTCCTTTACCTCCGTTGCCATCTATCCCGTCCATTTTGTGGTAAAGCCATGACCGTGATTTACCGAAATATCTCGTGGATATTTGCGCCCACGAAATATCAATGAGTATATCATCCATCTGTCTTTTCATGGTAGGAACTGTTTCTTTGATTGTTGTTTTCATATTTAATATGGTTTAAGCCTGCCCCTTTCGGGGAAGGGAGTTATTTATTTTCTATCTAAAAGCTCTTCGAGTAATCTTTCAATATACCAAATCAACGCTTTTTCTCCGTTGGGGTAAGCCTTATGGTAATTTCTGATAGCTTGTATCAATTCCCACTCTTTATCCGTTAATTCTTTTTTCATTTTGCTTTTAACTACACTGCAAAAATACTACACATTTGTGTATTACGCAAATTTTTCCCTGCTAAAAAAATAAAAACCGCCCCAATTTTGAGACGGTTTTTTATATAATTCATTTTAGATTATGCGTCTCCGATTCCTCCGATTCCGATAAAATCAAATCTTAAAAAAGAGGATTATATTCAAATTCAGGGTATCCTCTCAGATTTTCATTATTGGTCATTTTCAGGAATTTAATCTTATAAAGGGTTCCCAAGTTATCTTTGAGAATATAAAAACGGTCAGTAAATACGGTAACTCCTCCGGCGGTTTGTCTCCAATTGGAGCCGATTGCCCTGTGGTCGTCATATATAAACTTTGAATGGTCTACCATATCTTTTGTGAAATCCTCATAACTTCCCACTTCCGATGTCAGAACCTGATAAGCTCCTGTATTATTCATAATATTGATATTGACAAAGTCTGCAAAAGTATAAGTTCCATACCCGACATTCTCATTGACAAATACAGTAAAACACAAGTCCCAATTATCTTTAGGAGGTTGCACATCCGCAATTCCTTTTTCCAGACTTAGAAAAGTAAAATGATAAGCAGAATTTTTTCCCACCGTGATTTCCTGATGGGTAGTATCCGAAATATCGGCATATTGTATCTTATATCCATCGGTTCCGTTTCGTAAAATCCTTACCTTTTTCCATCCTCTGGAATCTCCCGCAACGATTAGCGAAGTACTGCTTCCTGTATATACCGAATATCC
>JAISSC010000112.1 GCA_031273305.1 Flavobacteriaceae bacterium | reverse complement strand
CCCGCCCTCTAATGCGGCTCTCGCTTGTGAAAAATGGGAGAATTGACGATAACAGAAAACACAAAATACTTTGTGTGGTAAAGAATGTTTTTTAAGTTTTCCAATTCTGCCGCTTCGGGCATTCACTGCAAAATTTTTTGGACAATTCCCGAACTCGCCGTTAGACTTTTAGCAAAAATACAAAAAACAAATGACAACTACAGGTTTTTAATAAAAAACAAGTTTTTATATGTAAATCAGCATTTTTAATTTTTTCAGTAATTTTGTATTAACGGATTAATTTTAACGGCAAAATAGTCCAATATATGTTTGAACTTTTACATTTTTTAAATATCTCGTTTCATAATGCTTTTCAACGGCTGATATTTTTCTAAAACTTTTAGCGGTTTTCAGGAAACTTTTTTCATTGACAGTTTTATTATGATGGCAATGGAAAGTTTTAAATTTTCAACAATAATGCATTAAATATTGATAAAAAAGAATGGAACTTTATTTTGATATTTTAAAATTAACGCTATAACATTCTCATAATTCTTCAAACGAATACTTTAGCATTGTTTTTAGATTTCACAAATTTTTCACATAAATGTATTGGTGTTTGATTTTATATATTTTAAACTGTTTTTGTGAAATAGCTGGAATGGTAGAGGAGAATTTTATTTTGATATTTTTAAATTAACGCTGTAACATTCCCATAATTCTTCAAAAGAGCAATGTAGCATTGTTTTTAGATTTCACAAATTTTTCACATGAATGTATTGATGTTTGATTTTATATATTTTAAACTGTTCTTGTGAAATAACTGAAATGATAAATATTTTAAAGGAGGTGATAAATTTTACGTTTCTTGTGAAGCGGCTAACTAAGTGTAACTGTTTTAAAGGAGGTGATAAATTTTTGTATCTTTGTCTTGGAATTAAACGGCAGAATAAACTATTATAAAAGGAGTATTTATTATGAACGGAGAAAATAAATTTTTTGATTGTTTTAGAAGGAAAGTATCAGTTGTTGCGGTGAGTTTGCTTACAGTCAGCATAGCCGCTTTGCCTGTATTTGCGCAAAGTTCTTATAGAGATTCCTCCTATATAAATGCTGTTGATTTACTTCAGCCTCAGCAGTTTAAGTCTGTTAAAGAAGCAAATACTATCAATGCTGATGAGAAAAGTAAACCAGCTCTTAATAAAATTATTAATACTCCAAAGTCGGAAAAACCGGAGATAATATTGCCGGTAATGAGAGGAACAAGCACTCACGTCGTTTACAACCCTAATCGTTCGGCAGAAGATCCAAACACTGCTCATGATTCCGGAAGTTCTGCGCTTCCTGCGCTGCCGCCAAAGCCGGGAAGAGGTACTGAGATAATATCTTTGCCGGTAGAGAATATTGCACATGTACGTCCTGCGCCAGAGCCGATAAGAGGTCTTATTGAACTTATTTCTGGGGAAATTGATAAGGATGGGAAATTAGATGAGGGAATACAGGAGTGGTTGGACCACGAAAGAGGATGGGACAAATTTCCTACAAAACCGTCTTTGGTACCCGGAGATGGAAGTCCAATTAATAGCCCAAAGCCGCCTTATCCTGGAAAACCCGGAGATGGAAGCCCAATTAATGGTCCAAAGCCGCCTTATCCTGGAAAACCAGTTTATACATACTATGACGAATATCATAATTTGAAGGTAAGTACATATCCTCGGAGTAATGAGGATACACATAATTTTGTCGCAGAAGCAGAAATTGACAATGGAGATGACTCTTTAATCTCTTTTATTAGCGACGTAAAGCCTGGAGATGTGATACATGGAAGATGGCGGGTTGGAGAAGATGGTTCCTTGATTCCTATACTTCCTAGTCCGATAAGAGGACCTGTGGTTGTGCCAGAAATACCTGCTGATTCCTCAGAAGTTGATAATGGAGATAGTTCTGGGGAAATTGATAAGGATAGGAAATTAGATGAGAGAATACAGGCGTGGTTGGATCACGAAAGAGGATGGGACAGACTTCCTATTCCGATAGTAGTAAGACCACCGTATGAAAGAAATCCTCATATAATAGAAGATCCAACATTCGAAATTCCTCTTACTAGACCAGACGAACCACTTATAACAAGACCACCGCATGATATAATCGACCCGGGGTTTCTTATACCGATAATAGGTAGACCGCCGTATATAATACCAAGTCTCCCTAGACCACCGCATATGCCTAGTCCGATTATAAATCCACCGTCTAACCCCAATCCTATTCCAAGGCCGCCGTATGTAATAAGGCCGCCGCATGATATACGCGACCCGAGACTTATAGGATGGGAAAAGCCGGTAAGAGAAATATATCCACCGCATGCAATAATATCACCGGAGGACCCAACTTACGTTCTTTTCTCTTACATCTCTGTTTCTGATACCGAAAACTCTATAGTTCCTATTGAGAAATGGGCAGAACTAATTAGGATGTGGAGGGACTGGAGGGAAGAAATACAGGAGAATGAGGCAGAGTGGACAAAGAAAGCAAAAGAGTGGATAGAGCATGAAAAATGGGTAACGCGTGGTGCGAGTAAGGCTGATATAGAATTAATAGC
>JAISSC010000109.1 GCA_031273305.1 Flavobacteriaceae bacterium | reverse complement strand
AATCTTCATAACCGCAGGTCAGCGACCTGCGGAGAGTACCCACCCCACTCTTTGCCTGAAAGGCAAGACTAGTCCCGCCTTTCAGGCGGTGTCATTGGTTGTCGTTGCCCGCAGGTCGGTGACCTACGGAGAGTACCCACCCCACTCTGTGTTATGAAAATCAAGCCTTTCAGGCTTCTTTCCTGCGCAACATAATACATTAACACACAATAAGTTACGTCTGTCACTGCGGGGAGGCACGACGTGGCAATCTCATTATAAACAGGAGATTGCTTCACCTGCGGTTCGCAATGACAGGCTAAAACTCACTGTGTATCAATTAGTTGCACGGCTTTGCGAAGCAAAGCCGTGCAACGTTCTTATTCCGAACTCAGGTTAATCTTTTTTAATTGCAATACTGCCGATACGGGATAGTGGTCTGAAAAAGCAGCTTCTTTATTAACAAAACTATCCTGAGGAATGAAGTCTTTGCTCGTAAAGATATAATCAATTCTTATGGGATAAAAATAATCATAAAAAGTCATACCCAGCCCTCTGCCGCTTATCTCAAAAACATCAACCAAATTCTCTTTCAGGGCGAAATATTCAAAAGAGAGGGGAACAGAGTTAAAATCACCGCAGACGATAACAGGATAAGGAGAGTCTTTAATATATTTGGAAAGCAAATCTATCTGTACTTCATGTTTCTTAAATCCTACGGTTAACTTTTCCGTCACTATCTTTGTTTTGTCCTTAGCCTCGTCTACTTTTTTTATCTTAAAGATGCTTTTATTCAAAAACATGGGTTCCAGATAGATACTGATGCATCTTATAATGTTCTGTCCTTTTTGTATATCTGCCAGACAGGCATATCCGTTATCCGGAAGTATTATTTTTTGTTTATTTATTATGGGATATTTGGAAGATATACCTACAAGGTCAAAAACCGCATTATACCTATCCGCCAGAAAAGTCTCTTTAGACCTCCATTGTCGTGTATATATCTCCTGAAAAAAGGCTATATCTACATCCTGTTTAATAATAAAATCTTCTAATGCCCGCAGGTCTTTGCTTCCGTTAGCATATCGGATATTATAGGTAAGAACCTTGAATTTATTGTCTAATTTTAAATCCTGTATTTGAGATGTTTTTCCTCCTCCGAAATGTATGTACTTTTTTACCGGAAAGAGCAGGAGTATGGTAAGAAGTAGAAAAGGAATGAAAACCATTTCTTTTTTTATCATCCAGATAAAGGTGCATAACGAGTGTAGTATGAACAACACCGGGAAGACCAAAGCCGCCAGCCCGAAATAGGGAAAGGACTTGGGAGAGACAAATTCATTCAGATATGCAGAACATAATAAAGATACTATAATACAATGTATAAAAAAGTATATGCAGGTTATCTTATTATGTTTTATAAATCTCATCTTACTTTGAGGAATTAAATAAAAAATCCTTTTCTTCTTTGGTTAAGCTATCATATCCACTTTTGGAAATCTTATCCAATATTTTATTTATTTGTTCTTGTCTTTTAACGTCATTGGTGTTGAATCCGCTATCGGTCTGGTTCCGTGTAGGATGTTCTTTTTGTTGGGAGGTTCCTTTTTTTACCCGTAGACGAGGTTTTGGTCTTGATGTAAAAATCGAAACTATTTTATGGATAACATCAAAATCCGGGACTAACTTCCCTAAGAAATCATTTCCCCTCTGGAAAGATTTCATATAAAAATATCCGAAAGCAGCAGCACCCAACCGGGCTACGAACAAACCGACAACCTGATTCCGGTTAATTATGGAAAAAAAGTCTAACCCGATCAGAATTAATCCTAAAACATAAATGGGAAATTGGATAGGCAATGGAAATAAGGTTATCCGCATTTTCGGATTATAGGATATAACAGCGAATATACTACTATAAACCCCTAATGCCGCTCCGTTTAAAAATACCCATGTTTGCCCTGTTAAAAAGCTGAATAATAAAAAGAGGACTCCTCCTGCAATATTTCCCAGAAAAAAGAACTTAACCAAACTTTTTCCGTTAAAGTATATTCTAAAGATCTTTTCTGTAAAGTAAAGCATTATCATTGTAAACAATAGTTCCAGGAAGTTACTTTGTATAAGAGGGAATGTGAGGATAGTCCAGACGAAAGGAATAAAGTAACGTGCCGACAGAAGGACAAAGGAATCCAGAGGGAAATCCAGAAGTTTAATTGTGATAAAATTAATTATCCAAAAGATAACGGAAGAGATTATGCAAATATAGATAATTTTTATCCCTTCTGTTCCTCTTTTATAATAATCAATTAATTTATCAATAAAATTGTCCATTGTGCTATTGATTTAGTTCCATCTATACCGATTTTTTATCCAATGTTTGGTCAGGAAAAATCCAAATACGGCTCCACCCAAATGGGCAAAGTGCGCCACATTATCTCCCTGTGCCTGCTGAAGTCCTAAATATAATTCAAGTAAAACCATAATAGGGATGAAGTACTTGGCTTTCATTGGGATAGGTGGAAAAATTAACATAAGCACGGAGTTAGGAAACATAACTCCGAAGGCTACCAAAACTCCATATATGGCTCCACTGGCTCCCATCATGGGGATAACCATATCCAGATAAAATGCGGTGGCAAGTTGAAAGTCCGTGTTTTTAGGTAAAGTCCCCAACCATTGTTCTCCCATAGTTTGAATATCATTGCCGGAATTATAACTTAATTGGGCATATTCTGTCACTCCCTCTAAAGGTATATTGGCTGCAACCAAAGGATCAAGTACTTGTTTAAACTCAAAATAATTTACCAGATTAAACAGTATAAAGGCTCCTAATCCGCATATAAAATATAGGGTCAAATATTTTTTGGCTCCTAATGCCTGTTCCACCGCTGAACCAAACATCCATAAGGAAAACATATTAAAGAAGAAGTGCGCAAAGTTGCCATGCATAAACATATGTGAAACAACCTGATACCAATGAAAATTAGGAGATAGAGGAAAAAATGCGGCAAAAATCACATCCAAATCAATTCCACGTGTGGCTAAAAGATATTTTCCAATAAAAAAAAGTGCATTAAGGATCAGTAAGTTTTTGGTTACCGGTGGTATGTATCTGTTCATTATTTTTATGCTATATTAATTAATCAAAATCGGGTATGGGTGTTGTCGTATAATTTCTTTTTCCGAAAGGGTTAAATTCGGGGAAGCCTAAAGATTCAAAGTTTTCCCATATGGGAAAGAATTGTGAGGATTGAATAAACTCATTTCTTTTTCTGGCGGAGACTTTAGAAACCGATCTACTAAAAAATACGGAAAATTCTTCTTCCGAGTGCTCCGATAACTCGCTTAACAGATCGTCTATCAGTTCCAATACTTTTTCCTGAGGTATATCGGAAGGAATTGCTGTAATAGTCACGATGTCTTCTTCTATATCCATATCAAGTCCCTGAGCAAAAAGAGAGGTTTGAATAGAGTCCAGTTTCTCTTTCTCCATTTCATAGACCGGTCGCTCCAGCGGAAACAGTAACTGCTGACTTAAGGCATTCCCTTTGAAATTTTTCAGATGGGTTTCATATAAAACCGTTTGATGTATCCTGTAAGGGTCAAGGAACCAAATGCTGTTTTCTCGTTCCAATATCCATCTTCCGTTAGATAAACGCAGCAAAGACCGTTCTTCTGTCGTTGATGACGGAGAATCGAATAAATCGGGAGTTAAAACATCTTTACGGGAAGAGGCATATAATTCATTTAGGCTTATTTTTTCAACATGGGCAGGTCTTCCCTGATTCTTCTCAAAGGGATTATACGAGGGGCTTATATTAATTCGGGGTTCTACTATCGGGGCATTTTTCGGGGCAGAAGTGAAACTCCACTCCGGGTTTTGCTCAAAATCCAGACTGGGAGCTACGTTATATATTCCTAACGATTTTTTTATGGCTGTCCTCAATAAGGCATAAATAGAGGC
>JAISSC010000100.1 GCA_031273305.1 Flavobacteriaceae bacterium | reverse complement strand
ATTTACCTCATTTTAATTATGAAACTAAAGAATACGACAAGTATTTTGATAATTGTCGTGATTTTAAATATTGGCAATATCCGGTGGCAGAAATACGTATCGCACCAAACGAAAACTCTTCTCAGGATGTGTTAAGTTTTTTACGTACCGATGAAGGGTATATGCTTATAGACAGTACATTTAAATGAAGATATTGCATCACAATAACGAACACGAATGAGCAACAGGTATATACAATAAATTTTTAGTTGTGATTTTTTATAATAAAAATTTTAAAAAATTTTTTGATATATGAAAAAAATCACTATTATTGTACTTAATTAAAAAGCGTATGAAAAAGATTCTATTATTTACAATTTTATTGGTTGGTTTAGGACTTTCCCGAGCACAACTGATAAGTATCTCTTTTGAAGAAAGTGAAAACTATGTTTTAGGCAATATTGATGGGCAAAACAGATGGAGAAAAAGTCTTCCTGACGCCACCCATGCATCAAGTGCCATAAATCAGGTAGTTTCAGACGAACGAGCAAGGGGAGGGAAAAATTCTTTAAAAATTACAAGAGAACCTGATTATCCTGAGTTGTATACAGAAACAGCAATAGGAGCTATTTATAGTCTTCCTGAGACAATTTCAACAAACAAATATGAAATATCTTTTGACATCTTTTTAGCTGCAAATCCAGGACCTCCGAACACTTCGGATTTTGATTTTAAAGCAGCAAATCCGGATGAGAAGGTACTGAGTTCTTTGAGGTTTGACTATAAAGGATGGATACTACTAAGTGATTATGATTATGGTTATGAGAATTTTGTTTATACAACAAAAAACTGGTCTCCAAACACCTGGTATCATGTAAGAGCAATATTTGATGTAGCCGGTAACAGGATTGATTATTATCTTAATGGAGCCTCATTGGGTTCTCGAAGATTTGTGACCCCTACGGATAAAAAATTATCTTTTGTGAAATTTTTACATAATAACTATTATGGAGGTTCGGCATATATTGATAACATTGTTATTAGCAGTGAGTTGTTAGGTACGGAAGACCCGGCTTTACCATACACAACATCTCGAACTTTAATTTATCCGAATCCGGTTAAAGATGTTTTCCGGGTTAGTTTATCGGATAAGTTCAAGAATCCTGATGTAACAGCGATTATTACAGACCTCTCAGGCAGAATAGTAAAACAATTTACGGCAGACGTTAAATCTTACAATATCTCTGATTTAGCACCCGGCGTTTATCTGGTTACTTTCGATAACGGATCAGTTAAAGAAACCGAAAAATTGATTAAAGAATAAATGTGTCCGTATTTGCGAACGAAACGTAGTGGAGTGAAGCAGGCTTCCGTCATGAGGAGGCATGCTACGGCTTCGCCTTGTAGAAAGCGAAGCCGCACGACGTTCTGTTGTAATAACTTACTAAATGCACAACAAGTATGACTATAATTTAAAAAGTGAAAACAAAAGATCCAAGTTCTTTCTCATAACCTTTAAACCTTATATCACATGGCATTACCTTTTATTGAAATTATCGAAGCCACGTCTCCCGACCCTAACCTGTTGATGTGGAAATTTGCCGATGAAGACAAAGAAATAAAAAACGGCGCACAACTTACCGTTCGCGAAAGTCAGCAGGTATTAATGCTCAACGAAGGACAGTTGGCGGATGTTTTTGAACCCGGTCGACACAAGCTGAACACCGATAACATTCCCGTTCTTTCCCGTCTGAAAGGTTGGAAGTACGGTTTCGAAAGTCCGTTCAAAGCCGACGTATATTTTTTCAACACGCATCAGTTCATCAACAACAAATGGGGAACACCGGCACCTATCCTGATGAACGACCCTGAATTTGGGCAGGTGCGTATTCGTGCCTTTGGCAGTTTCGACATTCGCATTGGCGATGTAGGGCTGTTTTTTAAGCAATATGCAGGCACATACAAACAGCTGACAATCTTTGAATTACAAGCACAATTGCGGGACTTTGTCGTACCTAAATTTGGCGAAGTGCTTGCCAACGAAAACATTTCAATAAAAGATGTGGCGGGCAACATTACCGAACTGGGTAAGAAAATTGAACCTTTCCTCAAACCCTATTTCGCACAATTGGGCGTGGAACTAACGCAATTCATCGTTACCAGTGTGACACTCCCCGATGAAGTAACCCGTCATTACGACAAAATCACCAATATGAACATGGTGAAAGATATGGATAAATACACCCAATTCAACACTGCGCAAGCCATCGGCGAAAAGGGAACAACGCTGAACGAAGCCACAACCAATGCCTTAGCAATGGGCATGATGATGAATCAGGTGAACCAAATGCAAAATCAACAGCAACAAGCACAACCACAGGCGGAAGACATTACCGAAAAACTGAAAAAACTCAAATCACTGTTCGATGCAGGGCTAATCAATGAGGAGGAATATAAAACAAAGAAAAGTCAGCTTCTAGAACAATTGTAAATAGGATAAAGTAAGATAAATACAATAAAACAGATATGCCTGAAGAAAAATCTCTTTCGTTCCTTGACCGATTGAAGCAAAAAGCGGTTCAACAGGAAATTTACGGCGGAAAAGCTAAAATTACAGAGGCTAAAACACATGTCAATACCTGCCCTAATTGTGGTGCGGGACGTGCTAAAGAGGACGGACTGACCCATTGTGCTTATTGTGGGTTTGAGTTTATCTCTACCGAACTCAGCGATGGTATTTATATCAAAAAAGAAGATAATTCTAAAAAATAGAATTTATGTTTAATATGTTTAAAAAACGAAGACCTGAATGGGCAGACCGTTTAGACCAAAGTAGAGAGCGTTGGTTTACGTTCCTCGAAAAATTAGAAGAACGAATGGAAGAACTTTGTACGGCAGCAATTCCTGAATTGAAAGAAGTACTCGCTAAAGATGATGACGTTTATAAGCGTAATTTCCATAAAGTATATTCGGGCGTTCAAGGGCAGTTGGGGAACATACGCCAAAAAGCATATGACACTTACGATGAAAAAATTCTGGGCGATTATTACAGTCTCGTTCATCAGGTTTCTGCTCTGGACCCCGGCTACGACTATCTGAAAGAATTTCAAAATCAATGTTCCGAACGCTATAATGACGTTTTTGAGAAAAAGCTGAACTATTGGGAAAAACAAATAGAAATGACCAAAGAGGAAGATCTGGAAATAAAATACAAAAAGATACTGGACGAATACGAAACCGTCAAACATAAATTTACGTGTAAACAATGCGGTGCGGCACTTAGCATAGATAAAATATTTTTCATCAGTACCTATGTAGCTTGTCCGGCTTGTCGCACACAAAACACTTTCGCACCAAGTTCTTCGGCACAAATGATCCAGCATTTTTCCCGTGACCTTGCTCATCAACGTGTTTCTTCTTTATATGAGGCATATGTTACTGAAAACGAAAAAGAACGTATATATTATCATCAGATACATAAGTTGAGATTGAGTAATATATCGTCCGGCAAAGCAGAAAAGAAAAAAGCAGAACAGGAAATGGCACAATTGGAACAAGAACGCAAAGCATCTATCGAAAATACACCAAAGCTATACCGTATTTATCTACGGGCTTTATATGACGAGATGAACAAAATCACACCTGACTTGAAAGAACATAACGAGAAGATGTACGAAAACGCAATAAGTCAATATAATAGTTATTATTAGGATTTTCACTTATACCTGAAAGAACATAACGAAAAGATATACGAATAAAAACAAATGAATAAAATAAATTTTAAAATAATAAGCTATGTCAGAAAGAAATTACGATCCGGAAACATTACATGGGACACATTACACCGAAGAACAGTTTGATGCAGAAGTTGAAAGACGAGTTCAAGCATGGATAAAAGAAAGAGAAGATAGGGAAATCCGGGAGAGTGAGATTAACAATCTCTACTTTAACTATCGCAGAAATGTTTATGAGGAGTGGAACAATTGTGATCCCGACCAAACACTGCGTTGGGAAATGGCAAACTCAATGAAATATACGGGCATGCAAGTATCAGGATATATAAAAAATGCCGACGAAAATCCTTTACTTGCCCCTATTCACGGTTTTACGTTTAAAGATTATGCTGCAATGGCAATAAAAGTAGCAGGAGGGATTGAACCGGCAGACGTTTGCAAAGCTATGGGTATTGATATTGTGGTATGGGAAGAGCTAAATACGCTTTGGCCACAACGCATGGCTCAGGATGCAAGTTTTACTCTGGCTACACTTTATGGACAGTATTATGCTGATAATGTAACACATCCTAAACTGGAAGGATTGACAGCGAATATATCCGAAGAGGGAGCGGAAAATCTTGAACGTATGAGAACCGACCCTTATTTTTACGAAGAACTTAACGCCGCCCGCACAGCTGCATACCAATATGGTTTGGATGGTGCGCAATGGATTCTGGATAATTTCGGCATCAATTTAGCCGACTTTCAGTCTGTTGCAATGAAATGGCTAACCGAACGAAATCAAAACCACAACACGGAATCTATTATGGAATTGTTTAATTACAATAAGGAAAAACATGCCGAATATGCCGCTAAGTTTGCCCAAGAAGCAGGTGGAAATGTAGCTGATGATATTGAATTTTAGTAAATAAAAATCAATTAGTCGATAAAATTTTGGAAGAAATTTCATTTAAAAGCAAGATTGCAGATAATATATTTAAAATTATAGACCTGTCTGGTAAAAGAAGATAAACAAATTTTTTATGATAACTTAAGTCGGTGATGCATTAATTGGTTGAATCTGCGCATTTTTTGAGTATCCTGTAACGTTTAAATTTTTTTGGTTATTTTTACATCAGTTTAAAACCATGAAAATAACTGCACAATCAAATATATATATTATTTGTCCGGCAAATAATTCAACCGGAGGTACTGAAGCATTACACCAGTTGTGTCATAAACTCAGGACTGTATTCAACTATAAAGTAGGGATATTTTATGTCGATAAAACCTCCGGTAAAAATCCCAAACCGGAAGTTTATGCCATATATAACACGGAAGAAACAGATAAAATATCGGATAATAAAGAGGATATTCTGATAATTCCGGAATCTTTGACGCAATACATTTATAAATACAATAATATTCAAAAAATAGTATGGTGGCTTAGTGTAGATTTCTATGCAATTTGTATGAAAAACAGGCATCGAGGGGTTAAATTTTATTGGAGTAAATACATTTTAGGTAAAGAAGAGGATAAAGAATATTTATTGACGGATTTGCCTGATGTATATCATTGGGCACAGTCACATAGAGCATATTTATATCTGACGGATAGAGGCATTCCAAAAGATAAGATAAAAAAAGTTTGTGATTATATGAATCCGCTCTTTTTAGAAAGGGCAGGTCAGGATATTTTACATAAAGAAAAACAGGATATTATTATTTACAACCCTAAGAAAGGAAAAAAAGAGATAAAGTCAATAAGGAAAAAATGCACGGAATTTTTATGGATTCCCATTCGGGGGATGACCCCATTACAAGTTTCAGGCATAATGAAAAAAGCAAAATTGTATATAGATTTTGGTTTTAATCCGGGTAGAGACAGGATGTTGCGTGAATCTACCCTGATGAAGTGTGTGATTATTTCAGGGAAAAACGGTTCTTCCAAATATCAGGAAGATTTGAATATCCCTGAGAAATATAAATTTGAATATTCAAAAAGTGCCATCCCCGAAATTGTAAATAAGATTCGTGAAGTTTTAGCCGGTTATGAGACTTATGCTCCGGATTTTAATAACTACACACAAGAAATTTTAAAAGAGGAGCATGATTTTGAAGATCAATTGAAGTCAATATTTAATTAGTTTATTATATTTTCACTAAATGAGTATTAATAAAGAAGATTTTGGAGTTAATTTAAGTGGCTTTTTCCATGCAGAGATTGGTTTTGGAGAAGCCATCAGGGGGAATTTGAATGCATTACAAAAAGTGGGAATTAAGGTGCAGGCGGTAAATTTTAATTTAAATCTGAAACACAGGCTAAATGACGATTCTATTAGTACCGTAGAAAATAATACCTATCCGGTAAATATTATCCATGTGAACATGGATACCATCGGACAGTTTTTGAAAGAAAAATCACTCGATTTTTATAAAGGAAAATACAACATAGGCTATTGGGCTTGGGAAATGGAAGATTTTCCTGAAAAGTACAGAGAAAACTTTGCTTTCTATGATGAAATATGGACATGCTCTAAATATTGTCTGGATTCAATATCTTTAAAATCTCCTATACCTATAGTAAACATCCCCCATTCCATAAATATACAGGAAGAAGATATAAATAAGGAATACGACGCCGAACTTCCTAAGGATACATTTAAGTTCCTTTTTATTTTCGACTATAACAGTTCTATAGTTCGTAAAAATGTTCTGGCAGTTATAGAAGCCTTTGAAAAAGCCTTTGGAAAAGAGAATACAAAAGTCTGTTTGATCTTAAAGACCTCTATCCCGTCTTATTATATAGATGATAAGAATGAGATAATGAATAGAATTAAAGACTTTAGAAATGTTATTTATAAAGAAGAAATGCTAAGAAGGGAAAATTTATTATCATTGATCTCTCAATCTGATTGTTATGTGTCCTTACATCGTTCAGAAGGTTTCGGACTCACTATTGCCGAAGCGATGGCACTGGGAAAACCGGTTATAGCCACCGGATATTCGGGTAATATGGAATTTATGAATGTAAATAATTCTTTTTTGGTAAAATATAAAATAGTAAAATTAGAACGAGATCTAGGTCCTTTGGTAAAAGAGAATAGCTGGTCGGAGCCGGATGTAGAACATGCCGCAGAGTTGATGAATTTTGTCTTTGAAAATCAGGAATATGCCAATGAAATAGGAATAAGGGCAAAAAAGGATATACAACAGAATTTTTCTTTAACTGCAATTGGAAATAAAATGAAAAGACGGTTAGAAATAATTGAAAAAGAGCTAATTCCGGCTAAAGATCAGACTGAAGTTGAACAAAAAATAGTAGAATTTCAGATGGAGAATGTAGTATTGAAACGGCAGGTATACTATTTGGAAAAATCATTATATAACAAGATAAGAAAAAGTGTGAATAAATTTTTTAGTAAATTACGGGATGAAAAACCATAATAAAATATTTTATGTTTGAATAATAAAAAATTGAAATGGGAAAACTGGCAATAGTAGTTCAACGATATGGTAAAGAAATCAACGGGGGAGCAGAACAACATGCACGAATGCTGGCTGAACATTTAAAAGATAGTTATGAAATAGAAATTTTAACCTCCTGTGCATTTGAATATGTTAATTGGGATAATTATTACAAAGAAGGATTAGAGGTAATTGACGGTATAAATGTAAGGAGATTTCCATCAAAAAAGAAAGACAGTAAGAAAGCAGGCATATTAACCAGATACTTTTATAAAACAGTTAAATATCGTAAAAGGAAGATCAACCCGTTTAATTTTTTATATTTAATAATAAAGCGAAAAAAATATAAATACACTGAAGAAAAATTTCAGGAATGGTTGAAAGAAACAGGTCCTTATTGCGAAGATCTAATAATCTATTTAAAACAGAATAAAGCTCAATATAAAGCAATTATCTTTTTTACATATTTATATTACCCTACTAATTTTGGAATCAGAGAAGTCTCGGATAAAAGTATTTTAATTCCAACAGCTCATGATGAGCCTGCGTTTTATTATGGATTCCATGAACTATTTAAAATACCGAAGTTTATAATGTATAATACATTGTCTGAGAAAAGACTGGTGGAATGTGTCTATCCGGATTCTAAATCCATTTCTTCAGATGTAGCCGGAGTTGGTTTTGATATGCCTGTAATTTCAATAGTCAATAATAATATTCCGGATTTTAGATATATTCTTTATATCGGAAGAATTGAGGAAAATAAAGGCTGTAAGATATTAATGGATTTTTTTAAACAACTTGATCAGAAATATAAAGGAGAACTAAAACTAGTCATGGTAGGTGAGAAATATATGGACATAGAATTTTCTGACAATATCATATTTACCGGATTTATTACAGAACAGGAAAAATGGATATATTTAAAACATACAGAAGCATTGGTTATACCATCACTCTATGAAAGTTTATCTATGGTAACATTAGAAGCTATGTCTTTTGGAAAACCTGTACTTGCCAACGAAAAATGTGAAGTTTTAAAAGACCATATAAATATAAGCAAAGCCGGTTTTTTATATAATGATTATGAGGAATTTTCGCTTCAAATAAAGAAAATTTTGGGCTTGTCAAATTCGGAAAAAGAAGACATGGCTAATAATGGTAAAGCATACGTAAATAAAAATTATCAGTGGACTAGTATTATTGATAAATTTAAACGAGCTATTGAGTATGTTGATGCCGGTAAATGAAAAAAATGTTCAATAAATTGAAAAAATTAGTATTTTTAAACTGTACTATTTTTTGGAGCCTACACGCAGTGAAGCCCTCCAAGACAGGCAACCAGATAATGACGCTCCCGTTTATCTTATTCTGCTCGTAGTGCTTCTATGGGTTTTATTTGTACGGCTCTTTGTGCGGGAATTAATCCGATGAGTAGTCCTACTCCTACCATTAGAGATAGGGCAGCTAATACGTTCAATATATTTACTGTAGGATTGTAAAAGGGGAAACTTGGGCTTTCGCCAACAATTGTCTTGATAGTTACCAGCAGTAAGATTCCTCCGATAAAGCCTAACATTCCTGAAAAAACGGTTAAAAATACGCTTTCCATAAGTACCTGATCTCTGATTTCATTAGGTTTTGCGCCTAATGCTCTTCTGATACCCATTTCCAGAGTACGTTCTTTAACTGTAATCAATAATATATTGGAAATAGCAATAATTCCGGCTATAATGGTTAATCCGCCTACTACCCAGGTTAATATCTGCATTCCTTTCAGGAAATTGGTTAATTTTTTAAAATTCTCTGCGAAGTTAAATCCTGCGAAAGCCTTTTCATCGGTAGGGGAAACGTCATATCGTTTTCTTAAGGCGGTTTTTATTTTTTGTTCGACAGTTTTTACATCATATTGTGGCTTTAGGGTGATAATCATCCAGTCGATCTTATCTCCTTTGTTGTACAGGGTTTGAAAGGTATTAAAAGGAATATAAACAACGTCTTCATTTAAGAATCCTGAATTGGGTTTTCTGTATATTCCTATTATCTGAAAGTGGATTCCGCCTATCTTAATATATTGTCCTAAGGCTTCTTCATTCTTCTTAAAAAGTTGTTCTTCTACTTCTTTTCCTATAAGGGCTACTTTTCTGTTGTTCAGAATGTCGTTGTCATTGAGTAACCTGCCCTTGATAATCTCCTTTTTCTCAATACGGGAAATTATAGGGTAGTCTCCGAAAATAGTGTAGTTCTTGCTTATGTTTCCTCTGATGACGGCTCCCTGCTCTGCTCCTCCGGAATTTCGGGGAACTATAAAGTCGATTTCAGGAACGGTCTCTTGTAAAAACTCAATGTCTTTTGTATGGATGGAAACTTCTCTTCCTCGTAGAAATCCTTTATATGGTTCACTGGTGTTATTTGCCCATAGGAAAATACTGTTGGTTGCAAATCCGTCAAAAATTTTATTGAATCCGTTCTCTACCCCTTTTGCGGCACCTAAGAGAAAAACATAAAGAAACATACCCCATGCAACTCCAATCATGGTTAAGGTAGTTCGTAATCTGTTTTTACTGAGTGAGTGATAAATTTCACTCCATGCTTCACTGTTAAAAATAAGCATCTGTTCTTTTGTTTAAGTTAATCTGCGTTTAAGGCTTCGACAGGTTTAATTTTAGCTGCTTTTCTGGCAGGAATAAACCCGGCAATGCTTCCGAATGTAATTAGAGACAGAGCGGCAAAAAGAACCAGTTCCCAACTTACGGAAGGGTTAATGATAAAAAATTCATTTAAACTGTCTCCTATTAGATGTAATGTTAAAATTCCCAATACAACGCCCGAAATACCTGCAATTACCGTAATGAAAATTGATTCCTGCAATATAAGCCATACGATGCCGGAAGGGGGAGCACCTAATGCTTTCCTGATCCCGATTTCTTTTGTCCGTTCTTTAACTATATAAACCATTATATTACTGATCCCTATGATTCCCGCCATAATTGTTCCAAAGCCTATAAATAGTATCAGGGAGGAGATTACGGCAAAAAAGGCAAAGGTATCCTGCATGTTTTCAGCAGTGTTTCGTATAAATAATGCGGTCTTGTCGGAGGGTGAAACTCTTAATTTTGCCCGCAGGTCGCTTTCAATGTTATCTCCGAGTTGCAGGGCTTTTTCAGGAAGCATGTCGGGAGGGTAAGCAACATCTATTTGATTTATGGTATCTGTATTTTTTCTTACTGTTTGCAATGTGGTAATGGGGACGTAAATAATCCGTTCGTCATTGTCGCCTCCTTCATCATGAAAAACCCCGATAACCTTATAGTTGATGCCTCCGATGGTGATGTATTTACCCAGAGCGTTTTTATTTTTAAATAAGTCTTTCTCGACTAAACGCCCTATTGCCGTAAATTTGGATTTATTATCCATATCTGATTGGGTGATGAATCTCCCGGAAGTGATGACAGCCTTTTCAATGTATTGTTTATCCGGATATGTTCCCTGAATGGTATAAATTCCTGATTCCGTTCCATATATTACGGTATCTGCTCTGGAAACGGTAGCTGTTTTATATTCTAAATCAGTGTTATACCTTTGTTTGATCAGGTTCAGGTCTTCGTTTTTTAAAAAGATATTTCTGTTCTCCTGTAATCCTAAATATGCTTCAGATGCTTTTCCGGGTAAAATACTGATGAGATTGGTCGCATCGTGTATGAATTGTACTGAAAATCCGGTTTTTAGTCCGTTTCCGATTCCAAAAAGCATAATAAAAATAAATAATCCCAGAGCAATGGTAAACCCGGAGAGAAAGGTTCTCAATTTATTTTGCCTGATGGAATAAAAAATTTCCTGCCAACGGTCTACATTAAACATGGGTGCGCTAAATTATGTTAAAACTTCCTGCTGAATGATTTCATCACTTTCTATAATACCATCTTTTAAATGAATAATCCTTTTGCATTGTTTGGCAACATCCGGTTCATGGGTCACTATCAGGATGGTTTTTCCTTCGTTGTTTATCTGCTGTAAGAATTTCATTACCTCATGGGTGGTCTGACTGTCCAGTGCTCCGGTGGGTTCATCTGCCAAAATTACCTTAGGGCGTGTAACTAAGGCTCGTGCAATGGCTACTCTTTGTTTTTGTCCGCCGGATAATTCATTGGGCATATGAGTTGCCCTGTCGTCAAGGTTTACTCTTTTGAGGTATTCCAATGCTATCGCATTCCGCTTTGCCCTCTTGATTTTTTGATAGTATAAAGGAAGAGCAACATTTTCTAATGCGTTTTTAAATCCAATCAGGTTAAAGGATTGGAATACAAATCCTAAAAATTTATTTCTGTAATCAGCTGCTTTGGCTTCGCTTAAATTTTTTTCTATTTTTACTTCATCTAAGGTATACTCTCCGGAATCGGCATAATCCAAAATCCCCAAAATATTTAATAATGTCGATTTCCCCGATCCTGAAGAACCCATGATGGCAACCATCTCACCTTTCTTTATTTCCAGAGTAATTCCTTTTAATACATGCAGTTTATTCTGTCCTATATCATAATATTTTTGTATATTTTTTAATGAAATCATGGATATGCTATTATACCTAAATTCATTAGTATAAAATAAATACTGTTCGTTACAACCGGAACCTGATATTTTTGAGGCTTTGGGTCTTGTTTTTTATCTGATGGCAAGCAGGAAAGTTTTATATTTCTTATCCCGAACTCAGGTTAAATATTTTTGCAATTGCGCAATTACTTATTTGCAGGTTACTTCAAAAATTATCATGTGTTACTTTCTATTTTGCGATTGCGCAATTAACTGCGCAATTTGCGCAATTATTGCGCAATTAATTCATAATAACTACCTGCACCATAGCCTGTATTTTTTAATATAGTATATTTTTCTTCTAATTCCGTCAATTCATTTGTGGCAGTCCTTCTCAATACACTATTAATTTCCTGATATTCTTTATTGGTTATCTTTCCTTTTTCCTTAACAAATTGTACAGCTTTGATTTGTCGGGGATTTAATCCGATATTTTGTAGCTGTTCTTCCGAAAACTTATCTTTAAAAAGTTTAACTATAAAACCGCCAAATTGCTCATTCATTTCAGGGGCTGGAAGTTCGGCAGACTTGCAAGCATCCATTATTTTCATGATACCGCTTCCCCACGAGTCAATATAACCTCCCCGAAAACAAGCCTCTGCAAGTATTGGGTTGCGTGGACGTGAGGAATGAAATTGTTTGAGTTCGGATAGCGTAATGCCTTCAGGCAGTGCACCATCGTTCCATACATACAGTTTATCGTCATATACGCGGATTTGTGTAGGAGCACCCATGTAATTCCTGTGAATAAGTGCGTTCAAAAGTATTTCGCGAAGTGCAGCCACCGGATATTCAAGCGTTTCAATACGATTCATTCCTTCAAACGAAATTTTACGAATTAAAAAGTTATGGTTGAGTTGGTGTAAAATTTTATCCAACAGGCGAATGATATTACCTTCTTCTGTTTCCTGAAAACGAATTTCATAATCGTTATTCTCAAATTTGCCAATTTTAACAAAGGTATTGGGATAAAATCTACCGGGATCTTTGCCAAACAAAACGATAGCTGCCCGTTTGATTTGTCCGTTTTCAGCCAAACGGAGTTTTTCCAACAATTCGGGAATGCCAAGATTGTTGCTGTCCGGTAAACGACCTGCATTTTCAGCCATTCGCAAGAAAATCTTTATGGTTTTATCGTCAATATCATCAAATGAAGCGCGGGTTTCTATTACGTCATCCCAAGTATGTCTGGCACGTTTCAACAAAAATTCGTTCAAAGATGTGCCTGTAAGTTCCTGTTTGACGCTTCCGCTTCGGTAATAATACCTTCCGCGCAAGGAAATCGGAACGGAATAAGGCAAAACAACAATCTCAATGATATATTTTTCATCTTCCTGTAAAAGATTCACTTCGGAGGTGATGCCCATATAGTTTTTGATTTTGTTGGGAATATCGTCCATCAGTTTTTTATAATCTTCTACACCAACGATATTACCCGCATCGTCCTTGCCGATATAAATTCGTCCGCCTTGAGCGTTGGCAAATCCACATATCCATTTCAGATAGTCATCGTGCCAAGAAGATTTGTATTCTATGTTTTGTTGTTCGGACATTGTAATCTAATTGATATTTATTTGTACCACTCCATCTTTAATTCTTCAAAACTCAAATTTTTCCATTCGTCTTTCCATAAATTCCAATATGGTATATCATTGGAAGACGGAGCTAAAACACATCTTTCTATTTGTAC
>JAISSC010000062.1 GCA_031273305.1 Flavobacteriaceae bacterium | reverse complement strand
TTGAATAATTCCTATGAATAGATACAAAAGGTAAAGAGTTTTTTTCAAAATAGCATTACTAATTTGAGTTTATAATTGTGTGCAAATATATTACTATTTTTTATTTTTACATCACAAGTTGCATTTACTAATTGAACCTGTAAACTTACAATCGAACTTACACCAATTTGGACGTCTCTGTGCGTTATTATTGTAGAGATTGCCACACTACACTTCGTTCCATTCACAAAGACAACGGCATGCCGGACACTATAACGTTATAATTCCTCACGAGATTCGCAGGTATAGTTAAGGACATTTCTTTATTCGTTCGTGGTTGTGCGTATTAGATTTTTTTTAATTTCTTATCCCGAACTCAGGTTAATTACATGCTTTTTTTCAGAAAAGACCATACACAAAAAGGAAAGCACCCAAAAAGCACTTTCCTTATTGTATTATAAATTCCGGTTATTTCAATCCCGGTTATTTCGTTTTTACGAACTTATACCTTAATTTCTACTTCCACACCACTCGGAAGTTCCAGTTTCATCAAAGCATCTACGGTTTTAGATGAAGAACTGTAAATATCCATTAACCTTTTGTGTGAGTTTAGTTGGAACTGCTCACGAGATTTTTTGTTTACGTGTGGTGAGCGTAAAACAGTAAAGATTCTTTTGTGTGTTGGCAACGGGATAGGCCCATTAACTACGGCTCCGGTTGCTTTTACAGTTTTCACGATTTTTTCAGCTGATTTGTCAACTAAATTGTAATCGTAAGACTTAAGTTTTATTCTTATTTTTTGACTCATTATTTTTAAATATTAAACGGTTGTACCTTTAGCTTTAGCAATCACTTCATCTGCTATATTTTGAGGAGCAGCTTCGTAATGGTCGAATTCCATAGTTGAAGTGGCTCGTCCTGAGGATAAAGTTCTCAAGGAGGTTACGTATCCGAACATTTCTGATAACGGAACGAAAGCCTTGATAACTTTAGCATTGTTTCTGTCATCCATCCCGGTCACAGTTGCTCTACGACGGTTCAGGTCTCCTACAATATCTCCCATATATTCTTCCGGAGTTAAGGCTTCCAGCTTCATAATAGGTTCCATGATAACCGGTTTTGCCTTTTTGGCTGCCTCTTTGAATCCGAGTTTAGCTGCCAACTCAAATGACAGTTGGTCAGAATCGACCGCATGGAAAGAGCCGTCTTTCAACGTAATTTTCATTCCGTCTATTTCGTATCCTGCCAAAGGTCCGTTCCTCATCGCTTCCTTAAAACCTTTCTCTACGGAAGGAATAAATTCTCTCGGAATATTACCTCCTTTGATCTCGTTAACAAATTCTAATCCGGATTTTCCTTCTTCCGCAGGTGCAATGGCGAACACAATATCTGCGAACTTACCACGTCCACCGGTTTGTTTTTTATAAACTTCCCTGTGGTCTGCAACTCCGGTTAAAGCCTCCTTATATTCTACTTGTGGTTGACCCTGATTTACTTCAACCTTAAATTCTCTTTTCAAACGGTCAACGATAATATCCAAATGAAGCTCTCCCATTCCTGAAATAACGGTCTGCCCTGAGGCTTCATCCGTTTTCACCTGAAAGGTAGGGTCTTCTTCGGCTAACTTAGATAAAGCCATACCTAATTTATCTATATCTGCCTTAGTTTTTGGTTCTACGGCAATACCGATAACCGGGTCTGGGAATACCATACTTTCCAGTACGATAGGGGATTTTTCATCACAAAGAGTATCTCCGGTCTTAATATCTTTAAAACCAACGGCCGCACCAATATCACCCGCTTCAATGTATTCTATCGGGTTTTGTTTATTGGCGTGCATTTGGTAGATACGGGAAATTCTTTCTTTATCTCCGGAACGGGTATTTAAAACATAAGACCCTGCATCCAGATGACCTGAATATGCTCTGAAGAAAGCCAGACGACCAACATATGGGTCGGTAGCAATTTTAAATGCTAACGCCGCAAGAGGTTCTTTTGCATCCGGTTTCCTTGAGATAGGCTCTTCTGTTTTAGGATTGATACCTTCAATTGCTTCTTTATCCAGAGGAGAAGGCAAATAACGGCATACTGCATCCAGCATAAACTGAACACCCTTATTTTTGAATGAAGAACCGCAAACCATCGGAATGATACTAATATCTATCGTGGCTTTTCTTAGTGCCTCATGGATTTCTTCTTCGGAGATGGAATCCGGGTCTTCAAAGAATTTTTCCATTAATCCCTCGTCATATTCGGCAACGGCTTCTATTAGTATTTGACGATATTCCTGAACTTCTTCCGTCATATCTGCCGGAATGTCTACAATATCAAAAGTAGAACCGAAACCTTCCTCATGCCATATAATAGCTCTGTTTTTAACCAAGTCTACCACCCCTTTGAAATCCTCTTCGGAGCCGATAGGCAAAACGATAGGAACAGCATTGGAACCTAACATGTCTTTTACCTGCCTACAAACATTCAGGAAATCAGCTCCCTGTCTGTCCATTTTATTTACAAATCCCATACGTGGAACTTTATAATTGTCGGCTAGTCTCCAATTGGTTTCAGATTGAGGTTCAACTCCGTCTACGGCACTAAAAAGGAAAACCAGTCCATCTAGTACTCTCAATGAACGGTTTACTTCAACCGTAAAGTCCACGTGTCCCGGAGTATCAATAATATTGAAATGGTAGGACAGAGTTTCAGGTAATTTTTTACCATCATCGCTCAATGGAAAATTCCAGTTACAGGTAGTTGCAGCAGAAGTAATGGTTATTCCCCTTTCTGCTTCTTGTACCATCCAGTCCATTGTAGAGGCTCCATCGTGAACTTCTCCTATCTTATGATTTACTCCGGTATAAAATAAAATCCTTTCCGTTGTAGTGGTTTTTCCTGCATCAATATGAGCGGCAATACCTATGTTACGTGTATATTTTAAATCTCTTGACATATATTAAAAACTAACTTAGAATTTGAAATGAGAGAATGCTTTATTTGCTTCAGCCATACGGTGAGTATCTGTTTTCTTCTTCACAGCAGCTCCTTCCTCTTTAGCAGCAGCTATAATTTCCGCAGCTAATTTTTGTGACATGGATTTTTCATTTCTGTCTCGGG
>JAISSC010000176.1 GCA_031273305.1 Flavobacteriaceae bacterium | reverse complement strand
AGCCCGAAGGGCTTGATTTTCATAACCGCAGGTCGCCAACCTGCGGAAGAATACCCATACACTGCTCTGCCTGAAAGGGCAGGACTGATAGAGAGTATTTTCATCAATACCTACTGACTTTGACACTTCATAATATAAAGCAAAATCCCCGAATTAACTCCGAGGATTTTGTTTTACAAACTAATAAAATAAAACCAATTTATGTGAATACACAGAAATGGAAAAAATTACTTTTAGTCTTTAAACTAACTAGTAATATTTACATTTTACATTTAACCACATCAAAGGTAGATTTTTTGTTTATAGCAGTTCGCAAATATCCGTATGATTTTAGTCATATATCTTATAAATCATAGAAAAAACAGCTAAGTCATTTCGGTGCAAATCCGTTATTATCACGTCCTAAACCCTTTATCCTTTCCTTAAAACTTTATATTATGTTTTTTATCATCCGGGTAAATCTTCATATACGGAGTCATTTTTTTCAAATTCCTCAATTGACGGCAAAAATTCCTCCCGTTTTTCTTCTACTTCTTGCTTTTCTTCTTCTAATTTCGCTTCCTGTTTCTCTTGTTCTTTAAAATATTCTTTAAAATAATTAAGTAATTCCGTTGCTTTTTTACCTTCCTCCTTATCCTCAAAAACAGTGGATACATTTTCCAACGCTTCCATAAATGCTGCTTTATCTCCTAATTTTGCTTCACAAAATGCGGATAACAGCGAAAATTTTGCAATAATTTCATCTGTCGGATATTTCTCCAAAGCCTCAGCCGCCATTTCCTTTACTTCATCATAGTTCCCCTCTTCATACTTTTTATAAGCTTCTTCATAAAACGTAATCGCTTCTGACGACCTTGATTTAAAAATATCTACCTGCGGATTTAAAATATTTTTTGCATATTTGGAATCGGGATGGTTTGTAGTAACCAAGTTGGCATATTTTTCGGCTAAATCCGGATTATCTTCTTTATTAAACTTATAAAGATTATACATGGCGGCTAAAGATACTTCCTCATCATGAGGAGGAGTGGAAAGTAAATGTTCCAGAGTGGAAGTAGCCGACTTCACATCATGCAGCCTGTCATAATACATAATACCTAAAGATAATTCGGCGGAATCTCTTTGTATTTTCAGGGCTTCCAATTCCGACTGGGTATTAGGCAATTTTTCCGTATAGTATTCTACCTCAAATCTTCTGGGATTCTTGGTTTCTTCCTGTCCTAACAGCTGACTTTTTATATTATCCAAACCGGAAGTCTGTCTGCTCATCCTCCAATTATCCGTTAAATCCCGATTTCCCCAAAGTCTCCTAAATTCAGATTGCCCTGTTTGTTTAAGGCTATTGTTATAAAAATACCATTTGCCTCCGGAAGTAGTCCTCGTCGCAGGAACAGATTCCGTTAAGGTTTCCGTTGCAAAAACAGTATAATCTTCTTCCCGTAAACTCTTCTCTAATTCTACCCTAATCTTCTCTTCTTCTTCTTTTAGCTTATTTATATGTTTTTGATAATATTCATTTCGTTGTTCCACAGTCATACCGGCAATTGCGAGGATGCTGTCATTCTTCTTTACTAAATAATATTTTTGGGTAATTTCCTTTAACGAATTGTTTTTAGCCGTCAACTTGTTTTTCATCGCAGGATCAACAAAACGTGAAACAGCACTGTCGTAATAAGCTCCTGCATAGATATAATCAGGTTTTGAAAAATAAATATCTCCCACTTCCTGAAAAACTAAAGCTCTTACCTGAGGGTCGCTCTCTTTCTCTTTTAATGATTGTTGTAAATATTTCATCGCATCATTTTCCCTGTCTACTCTTAGGGAAGTGAGTGCCATTGCATAAAACAATTCATTCTTTCTGGACTGATACAAGCCTTTCTTAGTGAGTTTTCTTAAGAATTTTATCCTGTCATGATATGCAAGGGTATCTTCCTTAAAAAGCCTTGACAATGCAATTTGCGCCTTAATTTCTAATTCGGGTGACGGTTTCTTCTTATAGGCTGCCTGATAATATTCTGCTGCATCTTCTTCTTTCTTCAACTTCTCAGACAACTGCCCCTGAATAAAGTTATACCTGCCTTTGTAATATCTGCCCTTATTATATTTCTTAGCCACATCCAATGCTTCAATGGCTTCATCATATCTTCGTTCATTAATCAAAAATTGAGAATATATCTTGGAAACAAATTTCTTATCCCTCTTTTTTAGCTTGGTTTTTAGTAGTTCTTCATATTTCTCATTTGCCTGAAAGGAATTTCCTGCCTGTTCCTGCGCTAAAGCTATGTAGGCTTTGGCTTGGTTTTCTTTCCTATTCTTAACCAAAGTAGAATTCATAAAATTCAGATAATTCATGGACTCAAAAGGATCTTTTTTATAGTAATAGGCTCTCCCTAGTAATAAATACGCCTCCCCTAACATAGAGTTATACTCTTTGCCCTTGATCAACATGGAATGGTTCTCAATCGCTTTCTTACCTTTCTCTATAGCTCTGTCCAAACCCTGTGCCTGAGAGGTTTCTCCTGCTCCCAATGCTCTTCCGATCGCTCCGGATACCGTATTGACCGCTCCCTGAGTGTCCATTTTTTTCAGGTCGCCTTTTAAATCTCTTAACAGGGAAGTCCTCTCTGAATTTTGAGGGCTAAACGCATCCATAGAACCGTCTCCCTCACTGAAAGGATTGATTGGCTCTACCTGTAAAACAGTAGAAAAATTATCCTGATAACTCATCTTTTTCGCTTTTAAATCATTATCCAACGCCTCCTGTCCATTAAAAACGGTATTATACCAAGTGGTTATCCTGTGATATGTACGATTGGTTATTCCTGACCTTTTAGTGGAACAGGCACTAAATAAATTAAGAATAAGTATCGTGTATATAATTTTTTTCATCGAGTATCTATAATTGGCAAAACTACTAAGAAAACGAAAATATCTTAAATTTGTTGTTCCTAAACATGCAATAATTCCTCAATTATTTCTAATATTGTAAAACAATTATTAAAGGTAGTCATTTTTTTAACTATCCTGAATTATTTTTAGTTTAATAGTGAATGCAAAAATCTCTATTCGCCGACAAATATATAAATGATAAAGCTACTTTACACAGTATTGTAAGTAACTTTCAAGATTATACTGATATTTTAGGTAATCCCGAACGGAATATAATAAAAAAGATTCCTTATAAATCGGGTTTTATTACCGTTAAAAGTTTTAAGAAGCCTCATTTGATAAATAAGATAGTTTACAGATATTTCCGAAAATCTAAAGCCCAGCGTTCTTTTGAACATGGACAAAAGTTGCTGGAATTGGGAGTTTTAAATCCGGAACCTATTGCATATATAGAAAATTCGGATATTTTAGGTATTACTTCCAGCTACTACCTGTCCGGCTATATTCCTTACGATTTCACAACCAGAGAAATCTATGAACAACCTGACGTTTACGAATGTATAAAGGCCTATGCACGGTTTTCTTATTATGTGCATACTCAGGGCATTTACATAAAGGACAATACTCCGGGAAATACGTTAATAGTACGAAAAGACAATGGGTATGACATGTATTTGGTCGACCTGAACCGAATGGGATTTCACAAAGAACTATCCTTTAATACTAAGATGAAAAGCCTTTCAAATAATATCAAAGCGCAACCTTATCTTGATTTATTCATAGAGGAATATGCTCTGGTTTCAGGGTATCCGGTAGAGAAAATAAAATCCACGATAGTTTTTCATCAAAAGGAATTTGACCAAAAAAGTAAATCAAAGGCTCAATTAAAAAAGACAATTAAAAAAATTTTTTCCTGAATGACCTGAGTTAGGTTTAAAAGATATTTAATCTCTCACTCTAAACTAGTAAAAAAATCTAAAAAAAATCGTAAATTGCACATCATTTTACACATCATATATTTTTTTATTGAGCATTGTAAATTTTATGGAACTAATACGATTAAATATTCGGGGGATTTCTTACAGCCAGACACAAACAGGAGCCTATGCTCTTATTTTAGAAGAAGACTTCGGGAAAAGAAAGATCCCTGTAATTATCGGTAGTTTTGAGGCTCAGGCTATAGCTTTGGCTTTGGAAAAAGACATCACTCCTCCCCGACCTATAACTCATGACTTGTTTGCCACCTTTGCCAAAAGTTTTTATATTATAGTAAAAGCTATCTTTATCTATAAACTGACCGATGGCATTTTCTATTCTAATATTCTGTTTCAAGATACCAAAACTAAGGAAGAACAAGAAATTGACTCCAGAACTTCCGATGCTATTGCCCTTGCCGTACGCTTCGATGCTCCTATCTTCACCACAAAGGAAATTATGGCAAAAGCGGGAATATACATGGAAATGGGAGAAAATAATATGGCGGATGCCTCCATTGAAAAAGCTATTGATACTATTGAGAATCAACTCAAAATGGAAGACATCGAAGATTCTTTTTCCCACCTGTCGGAATCTGAAATTAACGACCTGATTTCTAAAGCTCTGGAAAATGAAGATTATGAAACAGCCGCAAAATTACGAGATGAATTAGTCAAGAGGAGTCATTCTTAATTTTTTTATCCGGTTATGTCAGAATGATCGGAAGAAATTTTATTTATGGCATCAATCAGGATTTTTTGTTCCACTTTCATTACTTTTTGTTGCAGGTCGGAAACCGTATCTCCCTCTTCGACAGGAAAAGTTCCCTGAACAATGATTTCTCCTTCATCCACGCCCGGAGTCACGAAATGAACAGTTGCCCCTGATTCGGTTTCTCCTGCCTCCAAAACCGCCTGATGTACTCTTGCCCCATACATGCCTTTCCCCCCGAACTTGGGTAACAAAGCAGGATGGATATTGATTATCTTTCCTTTCCATTGAACGCACAAATCACCGGATAAAATAGATAAAAACCCGGCTAAAACAATCAAATCTATATTCTTTTCAGATAAAATTTCCTGTATTTCCTTAGATAAATTTTTTCCACGTTCTAATAAAAAAATATCCAAATCTTTATCCAAAGCCCTTTCTATGGCAAAACAGTCTCTATCTGCAATAACAGCCTGAATTTTAGCATATTTTAATTCTCCCGAATCAATGGCGTTTATAATGTTTTGCAGGTTGGTTCCTCCTCCCGATACTAATACGGCTATATTCATAGTATAATTAATTTGACGGCTTTTATCATTTTTCAAAAATACAGAATAAATTCCGGAATATTCAGGTTTGTTGATTGATTATTAACCGTACATTCCTGACTTTGACACTTCAAGAGCCTTGTCGTGTAACTATATGGAAGTCAATATTTTATAATTTTTACTACACCAAAATGGGTGTCGCAGGCAGAAGCCTGAAAGGCTTGATTTTCATAACCGCAGGTCGGCGACCTGCGGGCAACGACAACCAATGACACCGCCTGAAA
>JAISSC010000174.1 GCA_031273305.1 Flavobacteriaceae bacterium | reverse complement strand
ATAAAAGTAAAAGGAAGTAAATTTTACGGTTTATTATTCAACATCAATACGGAAGAAGATGTAAAAAAATATATTAAACAAAGTCAGGAGCTTTATCCTCAGGCTACCCACTATTGTTATGCTTTCCGTTTAGGTATCGAGGGGGAAGTCTACCGAACCTGTGATGACGGAGAACCTTCCGGAACCGCCGGGTCACCTATCTACAACCAGTTATTATCTTCGGAACTTACTCACGTACTGTTAATTGTTGTGCGTTATTTCGGAGGAATCAAACTGGGCGCAGGAGGCTTGATCAAGGCGTATAAGGAAAGCGCACGGTTTACTATCGAACAAACGGAAATCATCACCAAAGAAGTATCGGAACTTTATCAACTCTCATTTGACTATTCTTATCAATCTTCTGTGCTGACTTTATTAAAAAAATTAAATCTGGACGTTCAATCTTTCAACTCTTCCGAAACATGCAAAGTCCTGATTAAAATCCCCATGAACAAAAAAGAACCCTTTTTTAAAAAATTCGATTCTCTTTTTGCTCAAAATTTCGTCACTCAAAAAAAGGTTTCATAAGGTTTAAAATCGACTCAGGGCAACGTAAGATCCTGCCTGTTTTTTTATCCATAAAATACAAGGTCGTATTTCCTGTGGTCAGCAACTTTCCCTCCTGATTTCTTATTTCATACTCAAAAAATATCCGTACCCCTTCAGGTAATTTTCTCACAAAAGTTATTATCGACAATTCATCGTCGTACCGAGCGGGGTTTACATATTTTATGGATAGATCAGCTACCGGAAGCATTACTCCGAAATTCTCTATTTCCTTGTAAGACATACCAATAGCCCTAAACAGTTCTACTCTCCCTACTTCAAAATATTGAGGGTAATTTCCGTAATAAACATACCCCATTTGGTCTGTTTCCCCATATCTTACTCTTACTTTGGCTGTTACTTCAATCATGGTCAAAAATCACTTTTTAAATACTAATAAATTTTTAAATATGCAATAGCAATTTTACTTTTTTTTTATAAAAATAATTAACAATTTTGTCATTCGAAATTTTTTGATCGGTCACGTAAAAATTTTAGTCAAATTTAATAATAAATGTCAAAAACTGCGATTCCAATATGGGAAGCTTGCCTTCAGTACATTAGAGACAATATCTCTGAAAAATCCTATTTGACATGGTTCCAACCGGTCAAAGCAGTCAAATTGCAAGGTAATGTCCTTACTATTCAGGTTCCCAGTAAGTTTTATTATGAATATCTTGAAGAAAATTATATTAAGATAATAAAAAGCGCATTAATAAAAAATCTGGGGAAAGAAGCCAAGTTGGTTTATTCTATCATGATGGAAAAAAGTCAACAAACGGAAACACCTTATACGGTCAACATCCCTAGTTCACAAAAAACACCAATAAAAGTTCAGGAAGTGGATGCTCCTCTTTATATGGAAAGAGGTGTGAAAAATCCTTTTATCATTCCCGGACTACAAAAATTAAAGATAGACAGCCAACTCAATACTAACTATACTTTTGATAATTTCATCGAGGGAGATTCCAACCGGCTGGCACGTTCGGCAGGAAAACAAATAGCCAAACGTCCGGGGAGGACATCCTTTAACCCTCTGTTTATATACAGCAGCGTGGGGTTGGGTAAAACACATCTGGCACATGCCATGGGATTGGAAGTAAAAAGGATTCAGCCGGAAAAGACGGTATTATACGTTTCCACAGAAAAATTCTGTCAGCAATTTCAGGAAGCAACCAAATCCAATAACCGTAACGATTTTATCCATTTTTATCAAATGATAGATGTGCTAATCGTGGATGATATTCATTTTATTTCAGGGAAAAAAGGAACTCAGGAAGTATTTTTTCATATATTCAACCACCTGCACCAAAGCGGAAAACAAATAATTTTAACTTCCGATAAATCTCCCGTAGACATTCAGGATATTGAACAACGATTAATTTCCCGTTTCAAATGGGGATTATCCACCGAGATACAACCTCCTGATTATGCCACCCGACTGGCGGTTTTACATCAAAAAATGGCGTTTGACGGTATAGAACTATCTGAAGAAGTATTGGAATATATCGCCAAAAATATAAAAACCAACATTCGGGAATTGGAGGGTTCTCTTAATTCTGTTATAGCTCAGGCTACTTTCAACAGAAAAGAGATCACGTTGGAACTGGTAGAAAAAACTCTTTCCAACCTAATCGCCAATTCTAAAAAAGATATAACCATAGACTATATACAAAAACTGGTTTGTGATTATTTTAAACTTTCCCTCGATGCTCTGCAATCCAAAACAAGAAAAAGAGACATCGTTCAGGCAAGGCAACTGGCTATGTATTTTGCGAAAAAATATACTAATGCCTCCCTCTCCTCCATCGGAAATCAGATAGGAAGAAGAGACCATGCCACCGTATTACACGCCTGTAAAACAGTTGATAATTTATCTGAAACAGATAAATTATTTAAATCCTACGTTGAAGACTTAAATAAAAAATTGACTTCCGATATATGAAAATATTAATGGTTTGTTTAGGTAATATTTGCCGTTCTCCGATGGCAGAAGGAATCTTAAAATCAAAACTACCCGGAAACTTTGAGGTAGACAGTGCAGGAATTGCCGACTACCATGTTAACGAAAAACCTGACAAACGTGCGATAAAGACCTGTAAAAAACATAACATTGATATATCACACCAGAAAGGACGGCAATTTACTCCTTCCGATTTTGACCAATTTGACCGTATCTATGTTATGGATCATGCCAATTACAGCGATGTGGTTTTTAAAGCCAGAAAGGAAGTGGATAAGAAAAAGGTGAAATTAATTTTGTCCGAAGCTCCCGAACCTACTAAGGATAGCATACCTGATCCTTATTATGGAGATATTGAAGATTTTGAAAAGGTTTTTCAACAATTAGATAAAATTTGCACCGTCATCGCTGAAAAACTTATAAAAGACATCGAAGTCGGATAAAGAATCTTTATCCGTTGATAGCTTCTACTGCTTCTATTTCGTCAGGCATCATTTCTTTTAATAATCTTTCTATCCCGTTCTTCAAAGTAACGGTAGAAGACGGACATCCGCTACATGCCCCTTGTAAAAGCATTTTTGCGGTTTTAGTTTCTTCATCAAAAGAAATCAACTCTATGTTTCCTCCGTCTCCGGAGACTGACGGAAGTACATATTCCTCTAAAATATCCCTGATCTTTTTCTCTGTACCTGTAAATTCCCTATCCACAGACCTAACCGGACGGTAGGTCGAGAAGTTCTTTATGGTGCTGACCTCTTTTCCTTTACTTAAATATTCGGCTAAATTGTACCTGATCTCCATAGAAATATCTTCCCATTTTACTTCGGGAGTTTTGGTTATGGAAACAAAATTATCGGAGATAAAAACTTCTTTTACGTAGGGGAAACTAAACAAATATTGGGCTAGAGGAACTTCTCCGGCTTCTCCGGCACTCTTCAACTCAATGATACCTTCCACCAATATACGGTTGGTTACGAATTTCATTACCGTATTGTTAGGAGTCATCTCCACATATACGGATACGGAAATCTTTTGAGGTTGTAAGACTACGGAAGGATTCGCCAATAATTCATCGGATATTAACTCTTTCACTTCATCCGCAACATCCTCCCATTCTACAAGGTCGTTTTTCTGAACTGCGATAAAATTCGCCGTAATAAAGACATGAGTAATAAAGGGTAATTGTAATAATTCCTGAGCTAATGGTATATTCGCCGCATCCTGCAAGGTTGAAACTTCATAACTTCCTTCTACCAACATTGCGGGAGCTACAAATTTTATTATATTTTTATTGGGCGTATATTCTATCTTTACATCCATAAATTTCCTGTTAATTTAACAAAAATACATAACTTGCAGGGTTCTTAAAACTCATTCTTATAATATTAATTGATATGGCTTTAATAAAAAAACTATTAGGCAAATCTCCCAAGTTGGGGGAAAACTGTTTTTTAACCGAAACTTGCGTAATTGTCGGAGATGTGACTATAGGAGACCAATGTTCTGTATGGTTTAATACCGTGATTCGTGGAGATGTTAACTTTATTAAAATCGGAAATAAGGTAAATATTCAGGATAATGCTATGATACATTGTACGTATCAGAAGTATCCGACAACCATCGGGAATAACGTCTCCATAGGGCATAATGCGATAGTACACGGATGTACCGTTCATGATAATGTTCTAATCGGAATGGGAGCTATCGTTATGGATAATGTAGTGGTGGAAAGTAATGCCATCATTGCTGCCGGAGCGGTGGTGACACAGGGTAAACTGGTCAGAGCAGGAGAACTATGGGCAGGAGTTCCTGCAAAAAAAATAGGAACTGTATCTCAAGAACTACAAGAAGGAGAAATCCAGAGAATTGCTAATAATTATATAAAATATAGCAGCTGGTATAACGCCCCTGAAGATTATGAGGATGAAAACGGAATTTAATATATGATAAAACATATACTACTTATCGGTTTGGGAGGCGCATTAGGCTCTGTTCTCCGCTATCTGACGGCTGTTTATACCGCCAAACACTATTCCGGGACATTTCCTCTGGCTACTTTTCTTATTAATATTACCGGTTGTGTCTTAATAGGTTTGTTCATCGGATTGGCTGAACGTTACCAGTTGATAAATACAGATATACGGCTATTTTTAATCACCGGATTCTGCGGGGGATATACTACTTTTTCAACTTTTTCTTCGGAAAATTTACAACTTTTCCAAAACGGAAATCCGATAACCTTGTTCTCCTACATATTTTCGAGTGTTTTAATCGGAATTGTCGGAGTTTGGTTAGGCAGCTTACTTTCAAAGATTTGAGGGGAAAAGTGTCACATAAGCCGACCCTAATACGAAGAATCCCAAACTAAAAAAAACACGTCACTCTGACAAGTTTTTCAATTTGAATATTTATGGAGGATTTCCTTTTTTTCACCCTGAATTTGAAACTCAAGGTATTTGAAGCTATCTCTTGGAATTATTTTTACCCATCTTTTATGTTTGAAGAACCATTTGTTTCTGATACTTGTAAACCCCTTTGTCAGATAGGCTGCTACGAACGGATGAGCATGCAGGTATATCTTTCCCTTATAGGAATTCATGGTTTCCGCCATATGTTCCCGAATCCTGCCGATTAAAACAATCGGGGATTCTATTTTCCCATTGGTGTTCGGATTATCTTCTGTAGTATTTACCTGTTTTTGAGGACGTACTCTTTGTCGGGTGATCTGTACTAGTCCGAATTTACTCGGTGGTAGAATCTTATGCTTCGCCTTATCATCTTTCATCACCTCTTTCAGATATTCATACAATTCTTTTTTATGCTGGGAAGAAGTTAGGTCAATGAAATCTACCACTATTATTCCTCCGATGTCACGAAGTCTTAACTGTCGGGCAATTTCTGCTGCCGCCAGTTTATTTACATGTAAAGCCGCATCTTCTTGTGATTTCTGATTGGCTGTAACATTTCCGGAATTTACATCAATAACATGTAAGGCTTCCGTATGCTCTATAATTAAATACGCTCCTTTGGATTGATAAATATTAACATGCTTTCCAAACAGCTGTTTCATTTGCTTATCAATATTGTAATACTCAAAGATCGGAATATGGGAATCATAATATTTCACAATTTTGGATTTTTCAGGAGCGATCACTTTCAGATAATCTTTCATTTCCTGAACCAACTCTTCATCGTCACAGATGATGTTTATAAAATCCTCATTAAAATTATCTCTAAGAATAGAAGACGCTTTATCCAGCTCCCCTAAAATTTTCACAGGAGGTTTTCCTTTCTTTATATTTCTAAAGCATATGTTGTTCCACTTATTGATCAGATAGTGAAGGTCTGACTGTAATTCTTCTACGGTCTTTCCTTCGGCTACGGTGCGTATTATCAGACCAAATCCGTTAGGACGTATTTGCTCTCCTATTTTCTTCAACCGGTCTTTTTCCTCGAAAGTGGAAACATTTCTTGAGATGGATGTTTTAGACGCAAAAGGAATTAATACCAGGTACCTGCCTGCCAGAGAAATTTCCGATGATATACGCGGACCTTTTGTTGAGATAGGCTCTTTAGTTATCTGTACCAAAATTTCCTGATGTGGCGATAAAACATCCTGAATCACTCCATTTTTGCTTATGTCTTCTTCAAAAGAAAAAGAAGTAAGTTTGGGTGAATTTATTTTTCCTGAAGAGATACTTTTACAATATTTTAAAGAGGACTTTATCTGTGGACCCAGGTCATGATAATGCAAGAACGCATCTTTTTCATACCCAATATTTACAAAACAAGCATTAAGACTTGGAGCTAATTTTTTTACCTTTCCTAATATAATATCCCCAACGGAAAAATTACTCCCTACTTCGTCTTCATGTAATTCTTTAATCCTACCTCCTTCTAATATTACAATTTTTACTTTTCCTTCTTCGTATGATACTATTAATTCTTTACTCATCTTTTATCGCTGATTGTCCTTCTTTAAGTATATCAATTGAACAAAAACATTCTTTACCCCCTTGTTCTGTATACTAAAACTTTGGTAAAGAATGTCTAAGTATTTAAAGTTAAAAATCTTTTTGTTCTTATGCTGGAAGAAAATTATTTGTTTTTCTTTTTATGACGATTTAATCTCCTTCTTTTTTTCCTTTTGTGAGTCGCTACCTTATGTCGTTTTCTTTTTTTCCCGCTTGGCATAATACTTTTATTTTATATTTTATCTTACTTTTTAACTTTAACTTTGGTTTTAACTTCCTCTACAAAAGATTTTGCCGGTTTAAAGGCAGGAACATTGTGAGCCGGTATTTTTATAGTTGTGTTTTTTGAGATATTTCTTCCGGTTTTAGCGGCTCTTTTTTTAATTAAGAAGGTTCCAAATCCTCTTAAATAAACATTTTCTCCCTTAGTCATGGCAGTTTTTACTTCGTTCATAAATACTTCAACAACTTTTTGGGTTTCAGACTTTTCAAGACCAAGTTTACTTGAAATTGAGTTTACGATATCTGCTTTTGTCATATTGTGTAAATTAATTTAGTTGTACTTTTATTGAATGTGCAAATATAATATTATTTTTGGAAAGAAAAATTTATAAACATTTAAAAGTGTGAATTTTATTAGCTTTTTACAACATTGGTATAAAAAGAATAAATGACTACTTACCCGACAATAAACTTCTACTCCTTATAATATACGGATTTCCGAGATAATTTTTTAACAATTTGGAATTAATCACGAGTGTAATTATTATATTGATTTCATTTGGAAATCTCCTAATTCGGAGGTACTACCTCTGAAAATGAGACACTTAAAGCTCCGCAAGAATAAGTTTACGAAGTTTAAAAATAATTTTAACGATTCAGAAATAATCCATATTTAATCCGCCAAAACACAAACCTCGTCACGGAATCCTGTTTGTCACTATATCAGAAATACGTATAAAACCAAAAGAATTTTATAGGATTGCCCGACGGATGAACGCTATAATTTTGACTAAAAACAAAATTAAAACGCTATGCTTTTCCAAAACCTATGGAAATTTTTTTACTTTATATTTAATTTTTTACTATTTTTGCTTAGTAATGTGAACAATTTAGATAAAAAATGAGTACATCTGTTAATAAAGTGATTTTAGTCGGAAACTTAGGAACTGACATAAAATCTCATAGGTTTAGTGATGGTAATGTGGTTGTAAACTTTCCTGTGGCAACATCTGAAAGTTACATCAACAAAGAAACGGGGGAAAAGGTAGATGTTACTGACTGGCATAACATTACCGCAAGAAACAAACTGGCTGAGCTTTGCGAGAAATTCTTGAAAAAAGGAAGCAAAGTGTACATTGAGGGAAAATTAAAAACTCGGAAATTTGAGGATAACGGTATAACGAAACATATTACCGAAATTATTGCTGATAATATTCTGTTCCTTTCAAATTTATTAGGAAAGCAACTTGATAACGAAGACGCAGGCGATGAAGAGTTCTAGATATACTTCCGATTTTATGTTAAAAAATTCAATTTTAAATGATCTGTATGGATGATCCCGAACCCACGAGTCTCTCACTAACTGATTTTCTGCGATTCTCCTCTGAATTTCATTCAACCGAAAGAGGGATTGTTGGTTTATTGCTTTTCTTAACCTTAGCAGTATTCCGATCAGGGAAGTTATTTTTGCAGATTCCGAAATTTTTCTTTATCCGGGAGGGTTATACAAGAGCAAATATTCTTCAATTCATGCAAGATAATACTGAATGCAGAAGCAATTATATTTTTTTAATTACTGGAAAATGAGAAAGATGGTAAAATCAATTATATTGCGCTTATCTATGTTATTCTTCTTTTTTATTATAGGTTGTAAACAAGGGGATTATATACCTAAACCCGACGGACAGGTCAGGCTGGAATATCCTACCCCACACTATATTCTTTTTCAACCCGGAAATTGTCCTTTTGAATTTGAATATTCCAGTCTGGTTAAAGTTATAGACAGAAATAAGGATTGCTGGTTCAACCTCAGTTACCCTAAGATGAAAGGAACCGTACATCTGACCTATTCGGATGTAACCGGAAATTTGCCCGATCTGCTGAAAGAAGCCCAAAAACTGGTGTATGAACACACCATAAAGGCTAATTCCATTAAGGCAAAATCATTTTCTTATCCCGAAAAAAATATATATGGTAACTTGTATCGTTTAGGAGGAGAATCGGCTTCAAATATACAATTCTATGTGACGGACAGCGTTAAACATTTTCTTTCGGGAAATGTATACTTTAAAGTTCAGCCCAAACCGGATTCTTTGCAACCGGCGGTTGAATATGTGGAAAAAGATATAATTAAGATGATTGAAACCACTACTTGGAAATATTAATTCGTATTATATAAAATGATAGAAATATTAATTCTTTTATTACTAACTCTTTTAAACAGCTTTTTTGCCCTGTCGGAAATTGCATTGGTCTCGGTGAAAAGGCAGAAAATTGAAAACAAAGCGAAGAAGGGAAATAAAAAAGCTCAAATAGTCTTACGCCTTCTGGAAAAACCGGAAGATTTTTTGTCTTCTATTCAGGTAGGTATTACTCTTATCGGAATTATTTCCGGTGCTTACGGTGGGGCTACTTTAGTGAAATATGTCGTTCCGTTCTTTCAACAATTCCCTGCGATACAGTCACATGCTTCGGAATTATCTTATCTTGTGATAATCGCTTTCATCACTTATTTCTCCATCGTCTTAGGGGAACTGATACCTAAAACTTTCGGAATGAGGAATCCTGAAAAAATAGCCCTCTCTGTTGCTCCTGTCATCAAGGTATTTTCCATCATCGTCTTTCCTTTTGTTAAGATACTTTCCTTTTCCACCCATTTGTTTAACAGAACGTTTAAAATATCAAATGTTGAAGGGGAAAAAATATCGGAAGACGAGCTGATATACATGCTTAAGACAGCCAGCCTGCAAGGTGTTTTGGAAAAAGAGGAAAGCGAACTGCACCAGAACGTTTTTGCTTTTTCGGAACAAAAAGCAAAGAGCCTGATGACTTACCGGAAAAAGGTGGAATGGATAAATTCAAAAAATGGTTTTGACGGCATTGAGAAACAGATAAAGGAGAGTAATTTTACCAAGTTTCCCGTGTGTGATGGAAATCTGGATGAGGCAAATGCTTATCTGGCTATTAAAGAATTTTATGAAAATGTAAATTCCCCCAACTTTAACATAAACTCCATCTTAAAAACGCCTATTTTTATTCCTGAGAATATGCATTCCGTAGATATTTTGCAGGAATTTCGGAAAAATAAGCAACATATGGGATTCGTAGTAGATGAATATGGTACTTTTCAGGGAATTATCACTTTACAAGACCTGATAGAGGGAATCGTCGGGGATATGCCTGAAAGCGACGAGGAAGAAACCGAAATCGTGGAACGAGCCGACGGATCATATCTGGTAAACGGAAATATGAGCATCCGGGACTTAAATTCTTTCTTTGATGAGATTATTATAGAACTGGATGATGATGAATATGTAACTTTAGCCGGATTCATAATCTACCATATGGAGTATATTCCTGAAATTGCGGAAAAATTTATTTATCATGGGTTTTCCTTTGAAATAGTAGACAAGGACTCCAACCGGATAGATAAAGTCCTCCTGACACAACTGGAGAAAACGGAAGATAAAGATACTGATAATGAGGAAGATGAAAAAACCGAATAAATAATAAATGCTATGATCTACGCCATTTACAGTACTGTTTTTATTATTTTTGTTATAGTCTCTTTCAAATTATATAGATTTTTATTAAAGACTACCGATATAATGAAGTATATGTTTTATATCCTGTTATATATTGTGTGTATTCTTTTGGTATTTCAGGGACTGGAAAAACTTATGAATTATCTTTATAACCCTATTCCTGCAAAGGAAATGAATTTTATGTTCATAGTTTATCTCCTTGCCACCATGACAGGTTTTTTAAGCGTTGCAATTATTACCATCAAAAAACTGAAAAAGAAATAATCCTCCTCCGGAGCTTATTTTATCTTATTTGTATCCACCTGACTTTGACACTTTCAAGAGCCTTGTTTTGCAACTATATGATAGTCAATATTTTATAATTTTTACTACACCAAAATGGGTGTCGCAGGCAGAAGCCTGAAAGGCTTGATTTTCATAACCGCAGGTCGCCGACCTGCGGGCAACGACAACCAATGACACCGCCTGAAA
>JAISSC010000150.1 GCA_031273305.1 Flavobacteriaceae bacterium | reverse complement strand
CTGCATCTTGTTCCTGCGCATTAATTTGTGTCGTTATAAGTAATAGTAGAAACAGTAAATACTTATTCATAATTATATTGTTAACTATTGGCTTCACGGTTGGTTTTTTCTTTATTTATATATTTAACTACCTCCTGATGACAGTTTTTGGTTATGTTGTAGTTTTCATTTATCACTGGTTGTCACTAATTTTAATTAATTCTTCATATAAAAGTCCTATTTTCTCATAACATTCTTTAAACATATTCCCATTTAATTTTGACGGCAGAACAACCTCAAGATAATTTTTAAATGCTAATTCTATTTCTTTTTTTGTAGGAAAATCTTTGTTATATGTACGACCTGAAAGGTCTATTTTATCTCTTAAATCCTCCATCATTTCAGATATGGGGTTTAATAAATTATTATTCATAGCATTTATATATGGCATGGTAGTTCTAATTATATCATATAATCTGATTGCTTCTTCCTGTTTTTTAATATAATTGGGCAATGCATCAATTTTTCTCATTGTTGCTAACCATCTTATTCTACTTATTTGTTTATCATCTGAACACTTAAACTGCCAACTGATATTATACTTTAGCTCATTTATAATTTCAATCCGAATTTTTATTTTTTCTTTTTCTTCTTCTGGAAAATCCGGATTATTTAAATGTCTTTCTAAATTTGATAAAATCAAATTAAAATATTTATTTATATAATTTGTTTCCATATACATATTATTGAATTAATTCTAACGTTACTTTTATAAACGATTTTTGATATTCATAATCTTCATCAAAAATCATAAAATTATTATTAACATCTTTAACTCTAAATTTTAAATCTGATTGTAACAAAATTTCCATTTCATTGGGATTACAAGATATATTACATACATTATACCCTTTTGATCCAACAATTTCATAAACAACATTATCTCCATACTTATAACTGAAATTATAAGCGGCAATCTGTATTTTCGTCGAACTTGATTTAAAATCTTTAAATGTTATTTCTTCTCCAACTTTCCACGTTTTGGCTATATCTGCTTCTGCTCCATGTACACCTCTAAATGTATTACCCTGATGTGGAACTAATTTATTCAAACCATTATCCAATAATTCTTTTAGTCCTCTATTAAAATCACTTAGTATCCCCTGTCTTAATTCTGAGTTTAATAATTGATAAACTTTATTTCCATTTCTTATTTCCTCACTTGTATAAATTTTTATGGCTGTTAATTCCTCAACTGAAAGATTAGGGTAATTTGACAATAAAACCTTATCAGATTGTACTTCTTTGGTAAATCCTTTAACAATAGGATCATCTAAAAAAATCTGTCGATATTTGTTGTTTACTATATCCTCCACAAACCCCAGCTTTTTCCAACCCTTTTCCTGATCTTCCAGTAATTTTCTTTCCGAAGGGCTTAATTTGTTGTAAGCTAAACGCCATTTTGTGTATTGTTCTTTCAACAGGTTCTGAATACCCTTGTTCTCTTTCAAAACATTGCGAGTTGTTCCGGGTAATTCTTTCACATAATTCACAACTCCTTTTCCAATATTCTTCAACCCTATAATTCCCATTGTGCCGTTATACAGGTCTACTGCTGTCTGTACTTCAGGGGTGGTAGTAGGTATTGTATTTACCGCTATATTTCCCACAGCTCCTGCTACTTCCATTAGTGCCCAGATGCGCTTTGCCTTAGTCGTTGCCGAGAAGATAACTCCTACACCGGTAGTAATCGTTACTACATCCAACGTAGTCATTGCCGATTTAAACATGGCATCATCTGCGGTCTTATCCAGAGCATATTTCAGGAATAACGCAGGAACAATCAAAGTGTTTTTCTCATCTCCGTTTTCAATACCCAATGCCATATTGATAACCGGAAGATCATTGGATACTTCTATTAATACAGGAGACAACGGAGAAAGTGTTGCTCTTCCTATAATATGCGGAATATCACACGCTCCTATTGCTCCTTTTTCTGTTACTGCCAATATTTTTATCGCACACTCATTCTGTTCTATATCTGTGTCTCCGGTTTCGGGATTATATACAAAAGTGTTATAATAACGTTGTGCTTTTCCTTCAAATAATTGTTCAAAAGACTGAACTTTATCTATAGGATCCTTCAAAATCATTTTGTCCAGGAAGTAATCTTCATCGGTTACTCTTTTTTCCCATGATTTTATAGATGTTCTATACATGTAAATCAAACCTCCGATAAAGTTGGTATAATTATTACCATCCCAGAAGTAGGACGAATGATCATCCATCTCTTCAACCAAATGTTTAATCACCCGGTTTCCGTCTTTTTCCAAGTAAGTAAAGAACTTATCGTAATAATCGGAATGAATCACTGACATTAGCCTCAATAGAGCTACCTCATATTTTTCACTTAGGCTTGATCGCTTCTGAATACGCTCAAATAAGGTGATAATCGTGTCATATCCTAAATTCCTGAGCGACTCTAAACATACTCCGTTAAGTAAATCCGTCAGTTCTGAATCATCCTCTATGGTTAAGGATTTTCTTAATCTTTCTTCATCCTCTTTTACTTTCTCTCCGGAACAATTTCGAAGCCCGTCTTGTGTCTCTGTAAATGATTGATCACATGAGCTGTCTTTAATGGTAAGGAAAGCCTGTGTCCATTTATTTTCTGATGCTTCTATCTTAGTCAGGATACTTTCCGTTACGGCTTCACGGCTATCTGATTTTTCATCAGAAGTATCCCAGTTCACTACCAGATATTCATAATGGCAACCGCTTATAGAGCGAAGTAAGTTTACTTTTTGAATATTCTGCTTGTATTGAGACTTTTGAACTGTGATTTTTTTACTTTCATTTACATAAGCTCTTTGTGCTATATCCCATTCATAAGTAACATCCTGATATTTTACACTATTAACCACATAGGATTTGTCTCGTGATAATAATGAAACGACACTGATGTTTTTTCCATCTAAATAAAAATCATCAAAGGCAAATCCATTCGGAGTTAATGCAAAGTGAACATTTTCATTATAATCCCCCTCACTTTTATCATCAAATATCCCGATTCTGAACTTCGGATTT
>JAISSC010000085.1 GCA_031273305.1 Flavobacteriaceae bacterium | reverse complement strand
TGATCAACTAATTTAGAATAAGTCGTTATCTATTATTCCATGCCAAATGTATACATAAATATCTAAAGTCATTCAGGATAAAGACATGATTTTTGTCATGTTTTTACAATAACCTAATGCACAGTAAATTACGTCTCGTAATTGCAGGGCACAGGAACCTGTCATTGAGAGGCGGAGCCGAAGCAATCTCATCTTATTGCAAGGAGGCACGACGAAGCAACATGTTGAGACATAATAAGTTAACCTGTCATTGCGAACCGCAGGTGTGGCAATCTCATTCTATTGCAAGCGAAGCGAAGCAAATTGTTTGTTGGGATTGCCGATATAAACCTGTCGTTGAGGTTGCGGCACTTCGTTTGCAATTGGTAGATTGCCACGCTTCGCTCGCAATGACCTCACGCACAGAGAGTTACACCGCCAATGACGCCACGCATAAGGGGCGCAATGACCTCACGCACAGGGAGTTAGCCTGTCATTGAGAGGCGAAGCCGAAGCAATCTCATATTATTGCGAGCGAAGCGAAGCAAAGACTTCACACTGTGAGGACTATGGATTCATAATATCTTTTATACTCTCATATAAATCTTCCCATTCAGGATTTATGCTATTTATAAGAATTTCCTTTTTTGCTCTTGATATTGCTTTAATTTGCTTTTCCCGAGCTATAGCGTCTCCTATTTCCTGAAAGGATTCCCAATAAACCAATTTGTGCAGATTATAACGATTTGTAAAACTATAAGGATATTTACCATTTATATGTTCCATAACTCTTTGTGGCAAGTTGGAAGTAACTCCGGTGTAAAGAGTGGTGTGGTATTTATTAGTCATAATATATATGAAACCGACTTTCATTTTTACATAAGAAAAAATTGGATAATCAAAAATAGGAAAAAATATTGCCTCTGTCATGGTTTTATATGATTTTTTTATAACCATTCGCCTGTCGTTGGGGTTGCTTCGCTTCTGTTGCGAGCGAAGCGTGGCAATCTTGCTGCAAGGAGGCACGACGAAGCAAACCCACGTTATAAGGTTGCCTGTTGAGGTTGCGGCACTTCGTTTGCAATTGGTAGATTGCCACATTCCACTTCGTTACATTCGCAATGACGCCACGCATAAGGGGCGCAATGACCTCACACACAGAGAGTTAGCCTGTCATTGAGAGGCGGAGCCGAAGCAATCTCATCCTATTGCGAGGAGGCACGACGATGCAAACCATACGTTATAAGGTTGCCTGTTGAGGTTGCTTCGCTTCTGTTTTTGCGAGGAGGCACGACGTGGCAATCTCATTATAAACAGTAGATTGCCACATTCCACTTCGTTACATTCGCAATGACGCCACGCATAAGGGGTGCAATGACTTAGTGCACAGGGCATTATAACATTATCCTTATTCTACTTTATGGGAGCGGCAGGAACAAGCCGGTTATTATTTTGCTTGTTTTCCTCTTCAATAAGAGTATTTTCCTTTTTTATATTCCGTAATTTCCCGAAATTGTAAGATAATTTAAAGTAAAACAATCGGTTATTGTCCTGTTGATAAAAATTGGTATTCAGGTTATGATTTATAATTCCGGCATCAAAATAACTGGTATTGAACAGGTTATCCGCTCCGAAGGAAATCTTTAGAGCCTTGTCATAAAAAGGTCGGGATAATTCTATATTGGAATAGTTAAATGGTTTATTAGCCTTATAAATCCTGAAATAGCCTTTGTCGGAGCTAAACATATAAAAGGCGGTCAGTTTGAAATTTGCAGGAAGAGCTATCTGGGAATAAAAGGCATAGAACCAAATAGGTTTTACGCTGTCTACGTAAGGATAATCACTAAGTTTATAAAAGTTATACATCCCATAAAAATAGATAAAGCTCATTCTGTCAATGTTCATCGGCTCGTCAAAGAACTTTTTACCTTTGGTCAGCAATTTGAGAGGAACAGGAACCCCCAGCGAAATATTGTAATTGTTCATTCTGTTAAAGGTTACGGTCGTCTGATTTACCTTTAATGAATTATCTTCTGTCTCAAAATATAGCAGATTACTGTATTTTGAATAAGTATACTGGAAACTTAAACGGAGGTAATTAAAAGCACTGAATGCAACTTCATAATTGTCATAATAATCCGGCTGTAAATAAGGATTCCCCGTAGAGGTGTTATACTCGTCTAAATAGCCGGTTATATTAGGGTCCAGATTAGTATAAGACGGTAAAGAAATACTCTTTCGGTAAGAAGCATTTATATTGACAACAGGAGAAAGTTTATATAACAAACTGAAAGACGGATAGAGTTTATCCAAAGCATGTTTTATTTTTTGGTCTGTTTGTTTTACATAACTTTTGTATATGAGATTTTCATATCGTAATCCGGCGGTGATGCTTAAATTTTTTATGTTCTTGTTGATTTCTGTGTACAAAGCATATTGGTGTTCATCATAATCGAAATCCATATAAGAATTATATTCGGGAGAATCCGGCGAGATAGGATAATCGTTTAAGAGATTGTATTTTCCTGAACTGGAAGAACTTGAGACAGAATATTTCCCTCCGATATTTAAAGACAGGTCCCATTTTTTAGAAGGAATTTCAATATTGGTTTTGGCATAAAAATTATCATATTTCGAGTCTATATCGTTGAGAGAATAACGGATAATTCCCTGATTGTTCTGAGTACTTTGACCTGTTATGTTCTTATCAAAATAAGAATAATAAGCCGTAATATCAAAAGTTTTGCCCAAACTGTCCAGTTTAATCTTATATTTTGTCGTGATTTCCTGATTGAAGTTATCATCAACAGATTTGGAATCATTCAGGAGGTTGATAAGCCCAATATTGTTTGTGCTGGTAGATTCTCCTTTGTTGTAGCTGTTGTTGTGAGTAAGATTAAGATTATAATTGATAACCAAACTGCTTTTGTCATTCAGTCGGATATTGACGGAAGGACGGAAAAAATAATACCTGTTATATCTTTTTTCGTTATCGGTCTGAGTGAAAAAAATGGAAGGAGAGAAAGAAGTAAACTCCCTGTTGTAAATATTCGTTCTTTCCCGTTCGCGATAATTAAATCCGCTGTTTAGCTGTACGCCGACGTTTTTAATTCGGGTGTTTAAATTTACCGAAGGAGCTACCCTGTTGTTTTCATTAAAACGATAATTTAAAGTAACGGAGCCGTTTAATCCGCCCAAAGCCCGTCCGTTAGTGACAATATTAATAATTCCTCCGCCTGTGTTTGCCTCATAGGAAGCTCCCGGATTGGCTATAATCTCAATTTTTTCGATAGAATTGGCAGGAATACTTTGAAGCAGGTTTTCCAAATCAGAGCTTGATAATCCCGTAGGAGAATCATCAATATAAATAGCCATAGATTTCCCGTTTACGGTTATTTCTCCTCCGTATCCCTTAATAACTCCCGGAATTTTGGTTAATGCATCTTCCGTGCTTCCTCCCGATAAAATATCATTGTCTTTTACCGTATAAGTGGTTTTATTAGCCTCAAATTTCACATATTTTTCACGCATTCCCGTAACCATAACTCCGTCTATTTCCTTTTCCTTTTCTTCTTCTTCTCCCGATGAAGCCGGTGCATTAACGTCATCAGTATTATTTCCTCCGGATAAGGTAATATCATCTCCGGAATGTAATCTATCCTGAGTTTGTTCGGTTACACCTGAGGCTGGGGCATTGATGTCGGTAGTATTGTTTCCTTCGGATAAAGTAATACTTCCTAAATATAATATATCCTTAGTTTGTTCGGTGACATCGAAATTCAAGGTTTGTATTTCATATCCCGGAGTTGTAATAAGTATTCTGAAATTTCCCGGAACTTTGGAAAAAGTATAACTATAACTACATTCGGAGGAAACAGAACTTTCGATGTCGTTATATCCGTCGTCGCGTTTATGCTGAAGTAAGATATTTTTTTGTATGGTGTCTATACAGGAAAAACGTTCATCCGTAACGTTAAAATTCACAGTGATCTTAGACTGAGAGTAGCCTGAAACGAACCAAAAAACCAAGAAGAGAAAGGAAAAAAAAGATTTCATTACAATTTAAATTATGCAAAGATATAATTTTAAAATTAGTATAGTCTAAGGAACTTGAGGTTGAATTAATGATTTGTCGGAAAAGGCAAAGATTAGCATTCGTATGAACTTTTGTTGCATTTACTAATTGAACATGCAAAGTTATACTGCAAAACTTTCACCACAGCCACAGGTTCTCTGCGCATTAGGATTATTAAAAACAAATCCCTTTCCATTCAATCCTCCGGAATATTCCAATGTCGTCCCTATCAGATAAAGGAAAGATTTCTTATCGACTAAAATTTTAATGCCCTGATCTTCAAACAGTTTATCTCCCTGATTTTGATTATGGTCGAAATTCAGTTTATATGACAGACCCGAACAACCTCCGCTTTCCACGCCCACCCTGACAAAATCTTTAGAGGAATCAAAACCTTCTTCTTTCATTAACTCAACGATTTTCTTTCCGGCTTCTTGAGATACTTTTATCATACTTTTTATAATTTAACGTAATTATTCTTTAGCACAAAAATACAAAGAAATATATTGCGAAAATGTTATCATTATATTAAAATTTCAAATAATTTCATTACTTGAAATTCTCATCCAGCCAATTTTCAATGATTCTTAGGTTCTCTTCAGGAGCTTCTAGTGCCCCCATATGTCCGGTAGGTAGTTTATGAAATGAAACATTCTCTATATTCTCAAGGTTCTTTTCCAGTTCGGAGTTTTTCACGGAATTATCGTATTCCCCAATAATAACCAGTACCGGCTTCCCCAGATTCCTAACTACCTCCGTCCTGTCCTGACGGAGCCTCATTCCTTTTAATGCTGCGGAGATGCCGGTTAACGAGGCGTGCTTTGCCCACGAAATGGCTGTTTTTATCTCTGATTGCAGTTTAGGCAGGTTTTCTTGCGCAAATAAGTTGGGAATGGATAACTTGAAAAATTCTTTAGGTTTCCTCACGACTACTTCCGCCACCTTTAAACGCTGTTCTTTTTTTGCATCGTCATCGGGTAAGGTAGTCGAATAAAACAACCCCAATCCCAGTACTTTATATTTATATTCACCCGCAAAAGCCAGTGCAACATATCCTCCCATAGAATGACCTATAATGATTACTTCCTCCAGCTTTAAATGCTCCAACACCTTGTTCACTTTGTCCGCCATATATTCCATCCTGTTCACTTCATTTGTCTTTTTGGAAGACCTCCCATGCCCCGGTAGATCAAGGGTTATTACTCTATATTTTTTTGACAATTTGTTTTGAAAATATCTCCACATTCTTGAATTCTCCAAAAAACCATGAAGAAATATCACCGCCTTACCCTTCCCTTTGTCTCTATAATATAACATGAATCTTTTTATATTAAATGCAAAGTTACAACTTTATCGGTCTTGTTTTCAAAAGCATCGGTCAAAACTTAATTTCCTATACCTAATCCATAAATAAACCGTATCTGTTTTTTCCAAATTCATTCCCGGATGTTTATCGGACACTATCGCAAACAGAAGCCCGGAGGGCTTTCAAAAAATCATTTAGAGTGTCGCATAGTCAGAGTCAGGAAGAGCATTATTCCCTTAAATTACGGTAATTCCCGGAATTTTTATTAAATACAAAATGAATTTTATCTTATAAATCCGAAATATATTAAAACAGGAAATCTTTCTTCTATATTAAGATAAAGACAGGAAATAATCAATAATCATAAAATAATTAACCCGCTGATAATAAGCCGGTTAAATAAAGCGTTCTAAATGTTTCGGCATTTTAAATACTAAACTATAACTTTTTGGCGTTGTTTTTGATACACTTATACACAACTAAATATTAAAAAATTATTTAAATATGAAAATTACTAAACTGGCACTCTTATTTTCAATCGGATTGCTATCTGTTTCTTGCGTGAGCAGAAAAGAATTTGAACAGGCGAAAGCTAATTATGCGTCATGTTTGGAAAGAAATGCCGACAAAGACAGAACAATTGCTACTTTACAGGAAAGAACCAAGTCTTACGATGAACAAATGACATTGTTAAGAAAACAAAACGAAGCCTTGCAACAAAGTCTCGCTGATTGTATGGCTACGGGGAAAGCAGGCTCTGTGAACATAGAAAAACTTATCGGTGAAATTAATGCTTCCAATGCTTACATCAAACGTTTAACAGAAGCCAGAGCTAAGAATGACTCCCTAAATCTGGCTTTATCTAATAAGCTAAAACGTTCATTGGATAATTTAAATGACAGCGATGTAGATGTACAAGTACAAAAAGGGGTGGTATTCATCTCCTTATCCGACAAGATGTTGTATAAATCCGGAAGTTATGAAGTATTATCATCCGCAGAAGGTGTGTTGGAAAAAGTAGCCAAGATAATCAACGATTATAAGGACTACGACATTCAGGTTCAGGGATATACAGATACAGATCAGTTCAAAAATTCCGCAACCGGATGTATAAGAGACAACTGGGATCTAAGCGCAATGAGAGCTACTTCCATTGCTAAGTTATTACAAGCACGATTCGGAGTTGACCCTGCAAGAATATTAGCCGGTGGTCATGGAGAATATCAGCCGAAAGTACCTAATACAACTGCAGAAAACAAATCTATCAACAGAAGAACAGAAATTGTTATACTTCCTAAGTTAGACCAGTTCCTGCAATTAATGGATCAAAAAGTAAACTAGATTTAGACTCTAATCATCAAAATAAAAAACCTCACATAAATTGGGGTTTTTTATTTTAGATGATAGAAAAGTATGGTCTTTGATGTTTTATATGAAAAAATAGTATTGAATTTCAGGGGTTTATTCCTCCATCTTTCACGAAATCTATATAAATCAGCAGGGTCTTTATTTTTACTAAAATATAGTAACTTCTTTTCTCGCACAAGAATAATTTTTTACTTTTGTAATAAATAAAATATAAAAATGGAAATAGCAGGAAGAATCAAACTAATTTCTGAGATTCAAACTTTCGATAGTGGATTTAGAAAAAGAGAAGTTGTCATTACGACAGAAGAGCAATATCCTCAGCATATCTTAGTTGAGTTACTGGGTGATAGGGTGGATATTATCAATCCATTCAATGTAGGAGAAGATGTAAGAGTGTCTATCAATTTACGAGGACGTGAATGGGTAAATCCTCAGGGAGAGACCAAATATTTTAATAGTATAACCGGATGGAGAATTGAAAAATTACAACCGGGTGCTCCGACAACAACAGTACAGGAAGCCCCTAATGTTGCTCCCGCCCCCTCTTCGATTCCGCCTGTGCAGCAGGAGGATGACGAAGATGACCTTCCGTTCTAACATCGTATCTCTCTAAAAATTAAAATAAAAAGGCACCTGTTTGATGAGGTGCTTTACTTTTTCGACAATGGTCTGGCTGACTGACAAAATAGAATTTCCGGATGTTTCAAATGCAAATAAAGGAGGATTGCTGGCCTTAGGAGGAGACCTGTCTCCCGAAAGGTTACTTTTAGCCTATAAATCCGGGATTTTTCCGTGGTATAATCCCGGAGAAATTATCCAATGGTGGTCTCCCGATCCTAGATTTATTCTTTTTCCTCCGGATTTAAAAATATCAAAATCCACGAGGAAATTACTCTCGCAAGAATACTTTCAATTCACAGAAAATCAGTGCTTTAGAGAGGTAATTGTCAAATGTGCAGCCGTTAAAAGAACAAACCAAAACGGCACTTGGATTACAGATGATATGATTGAAGCCTACTGTCTTTTACATGAAATGGGACTGGCTAAAAGCGTAGAAGTCTGGAAGAATAAGGAGTTGGTCGGTGGCTTTTACGGAATAGACCTGAAAACCGTCTTTTGCGGAGAGAGCATGTTTTCTGAAACGAGCAATGCTTCTAAATGCGGATTTACTTATTTTGTGCAAAAATATTCTCATCAGTATAAAATCATTGATTGCCAAATTTATACCTCTTATCTGGAGCAATTAGGTGCTGTTGAAATTCCCCGCGAGAGATTCAGGGAATATTTGGATTCCGAGAAGGTTAAAAATTTGCATTTCAAATAATAAATATCTATTTTTGCTCGCTAAAATATACCCAGACGCTATGTCAACTAAAAAAAAGAAAAAAGTCACTCATTCCACTACAAAAGAAGTACTTGAATCGGCAAATGAGATTGCTACTTCCGGAGAACGGTTTTTACAAAAATTCGCAAAACCGATCGGTATTGTATTTGGTGTTGTAATTTTGGCTGTATTAGGATATGTCATTTATGATAACTTCGTTGTTACTCCTAAAAATGTAGAAGCGTCCGACCTTATGGTGGATGCTGAAAACTTATACGCCGAAGGAAAAACCGAGCAGGCTCTTGGAGGAAAATCAAGCGGCATTTCCGGATTTGTTGATATTGCCGAAGAATTTAGCAATACAAAAGCAGGTAAATTAGCGTATTTATATGCAGGAGTGACTGAATTTAAGAAAGGTAACTATCAAAAAGCTCTGGAATATTTCCAGAACTTTGATTCTCCGGATAAAGATTTGAAGGCTGTAAAATACGGAGCTATTGCAGACACTTATGCTGAACTGAACAATACTACCGAAGCGTTGAATTATATGACCAAAGCAGCTAATGAAAGTACCAATGCTGCTACTGCCTGCCAATTTAATAAAAAAGCCGGTCTGTTAGCCATGTCTTTAAATCAGAATGAAAAAGCTCTGGAGTTCTTTCAAGCCATTCAGGATAAATATCCCGATATAGACCAATCCGGAGAAGTAGAGGCATATATTGAAAGGTTGAAATACGCAACAGGAAAACAGTAATGGCTACAACAAATTTGTCTGCTTACGATAAAGAAAAATTACCTGATGCCGGAACTTATCGTTTCGGTATCGTTGTTTCTGACTGGAACCCGGAAGTTACCTATAATATGCACAAAGGAGCCATAGAAACTCTTCTGAATTTAGGAGCTAAAGAATCCCATATAGACTCTGTTTTTGTTCCGGGTTCTGTGGAACTGGTGTATGGAGCAACTAAACTCTGCAAAAAAAATAGTTATGATGCTGTAATTGTTATCGGTTGTGTGATACGTGGAGAAACCGCTCATTTCGATTATGTATGTAAGACCGTTACAGACGGAGTAACTTACCTGAACACCCATACGGATACTCCGGTAGTCTTTTGCGTTCTCACAGATGATAATATACAACAATCCATAGACCGTAGCGGAGGTAAACTGGGAAACAAAGGAATTGAAGCAGGAGTAGTTGCAGTGCGGATGGCGGAATTAAAAAACAAATTTTAAGGAAAAATTCGGGCGAAATTAACTACGGAGTTAGATATCCGGTTATTTGTTTTAGCGTTTCTTCTTTATCTATGCTGCCATCTGCTATTTTTAAAGCCAAGTCTTTTATAACTAAATACCAAGTTCCATATATCTTGATTTTAATTTAACGTGAGTTCGGGTTAAGCACATTATAATTTTTTGAATTGGAATATGATGAAAGATAATTGAATAATGTTACATTCCTCCGGAATGCCGTTATGGGTGGGGGATTGTTCATTCTA
>JAISSC010000081.1 GCA_031273305.1 Flavobacteriaceae bacterium | reverse complement strand
TGATCAACTAATTTAGAATAAGTCGTTATCTATTATTCCATGCCAAATGTATACATAAATATCTAAAGTCATTCAGGATAAAGACATGATTTTTGTCATGTTTTTACAATAACCTAATGTACAGTAAATTACGTCTCGTAATTGCAGGGCACAGGAACCTGTCATTGAGAGGCGAAGCCGAAGCAATCTCATTCTATTGCGAGCGAAGCGAAGCAACATGTTTATACATAATAAGTTAGCCTGTCATTGAGAGGCGGAGCCGAAGCAATCTCATCCTATTGCGAGGAGGCACGACGATGCAAACCATACGTTATAAGGAAGGATGACGGAGTTGTTTGTTCAGGTTTGTTGCTTCGCTGCGCTTGCAATTGGTAGATTGCCACGCTCCACTACGTTCCGCTCGCAATGACCTCACGCACAGGGAGTTACGCCGCCAATGACGCCACGCATAAGGGGCGCAATGACCTCACGCACAGGGAGTTAACCTGTCATTGAGAGGCGGAGCCGAAGCAATCTCATCTTATTGCAAGGAGGCACGACGAAGCAAACCATACGTTATAAGGTTGTTTGTCGTTGAAGTTGCGGCACTTCGTTTGCAATAGGTAGATTGCCACATTCCACTTCGTTACATTCGCAATGACGCCACGCATAGAGACGCAATGACCTCACGCACAGGGAGTTACACCGCCAAAGACGCCATGCATAAGGGATGCAATGACCTCTCGCACAAGATATTATCGCTTAAATTGAATTCAGGTTAAATAAACTCCTCCGACAGGTATTGTAGAACTAAAGCAGGACACCTCTCAGGATAAAGGAAGAAATAGTAAAGTAAATAATCAGTCCTGTAACGTCTACCATAGTCGCAACGAAAGGAGCAGAAGACGTAGCCGGGTCTAGTTTAAACGACCTTAAGATAAAAGGAATCATAGAACCTGAAAGCGTTCCCCAAAGCACAATTCCGATTAAAGAAGTGGAAACGGTTAACCCTATTAATACCCAATGAGGACCGTAATCATAAAAACTTAGATTTTGCCATACCATAATTCTGACAAATCCTATAATTCCGAGAGTTAATCCTAATAGTATTCCTGAAAAAATCTCTTTTCTCATTACATACCACCAGTCTTTTAGCCCTATCTCTTTCAAAGCCATTGCCCGTATGATCAGAGTAGCAGCTTGAGAACCTGAGTTTCCTCCACTGGAGATAATAAGCGGCACAAAAAGGGCTAAAATAACCGCTTTTTCAATTTCTTCTTCGAAATGACCCATTGCGCTGGCGGTAAGCATTTCCCCTAAAAATAAAACTATCAGCCAGCCTGCACGTTTTCGGAATAAGGTTAATAATGGGGTATCGCGGTAAGGAATATCCAATGCTTCCACACCCCCAAATTTCTGAATATCTTCGGTGTCCCGTTCTTTTACAATATCAAGGATGTCATCTACCGTTACGATTCCTACCAAAACTCCCGTTTCGGAGACTACCGGAAGTGCCGTGCGGTCATAATCTTCAAAAACATGAATAGCCTCCTCCTGATTCATCATGCTCCTCAATGCGATAAAATTATCATCTCCCAGTTCTTCCAGTTTGGTATCATCATCCGCTAAAAGCAAATTCCCTATCTTAATATCATCCAACAACTTATCGTTCTGGTCAACGATATAAATAAAGTTGAGGGTTTCCGCCTTTCTGCCAAATTTTTTGATATGCTGGAGAGTATGTTCCACCGTCCAGTATTTTTTAGCCTGAATGTAATTGGGAGTCATTAACCGCCCTACGCTGTCCTCAGGATAACCTAAAAGTTGAAGTGCAATTTTTCTCTCACTTTCATCGAGTAAGTTGATGGTGTTTTTAATAAGGTCATCCGGAAGGTCGACAAAAAAATCGGTTCGGTCATCGGGAGCCATTTCATTCAGTAGATCGGCAATATCTTTCTTTCCCAATCCGTGAAGAAGTTCTTGTTGAATTTTAGGATCAAGATAAGTAAAAACCTCTGTTTTTTGTGTTCGGGGAAGCAAAAAAAAGTTTAAAATCCGATCTTTTTCGGAAAACTCTTCAAGTTGCTCCGCTATGTCGTTTGGGTGAAGATCTTCTACAGGAGTGCCTTCAAAGATATTTTTTTCCATAGACTTTACTTTTTAGGTTCGTATTCCGAAGAGTTGTGCAAATATAAGCCTATTTTACAGAAAAGAAATATCTTTTTTATGAAGAATTTATGTATCTCACTGAAAATCCAACATATCATCAGTATCCGTTTCCAGTGCCTGAATGTTCTGAATGGCATTTCCCGCAATTCCTTTAATGGAGCCATACATGGAAATGGTGTTTTCAATTACTTTCTCAATTTGTTTCTCCCGCTGAGCCCAGTTCTTCATCATCATTCTCTTTTCTCTTGTCAAATCTTCCTGCATTTGAGAAAAACCCTCCACAATTCCTTCAATTCGCAGCCTGAAATCATTCCCGGTCAGAAAATCATACAGCATCTCCATTTTATCTCCCTTGTTCTCCTGTGATTTAAGAATAGTGCTAAACTGTATGATGGAATGTCGTAACACTGCGCTTAGCCCCTTAAATTCCTCAAAAGTACAGATCCATATCCCCTCTTTCATTCCCATTCTTTCCATATCCGGAGGCATTACCTCAGTGACTAAAACCCCGATATGCGCCTTTTTCTCACGAATATCGTTTTTGAATTTTTCTATCCAGTAATACTGAAAATCCTTAGTTCTTTTACTTTCATAGTAGATGGAACCGCAATTTTGAATTTCACGGGTATTCACGATTTGCAGGCAATCAGCCCCCCGTACTCCTTTTTTTACCTCGTCGATGGTATCCAAAGGAAAATTTTGAGTCAGCCATTCTTCAATCGCCAGTTCCTGAACTTCTCCCTGCAATTGCATGGAGCCTTGTTCCTGCTTGCGTTTCATCTCTTCTGTCAGGCGTTTTTGATCTTCCAGTTGTTTTTGAAGTTCTTTAATCTTAAGCTCGTTTTTCTCGTTCTCCTGTTTACGTATTTTTTCTCTTTCTGCAGTAAGTTCATCACTCAGCTTTTTCTGTGCTTCCGCCTCAATGAGAGTTCGCATTTCTTCTTTCTCGCGGTTAAGTTTGGATACTTCCGCCTGCATCTTATTTAATTCCTGAAGTTTTTCGGATTTCTCCGCCAGTTCTTTCTCATAAAGGAAAATACGCTCCTGATTTTCTTCTTCTATCTTCTTTTTCAGGGTAATTTCTATCTCCTGTGCTTTTTCTTTGGTAATTTTATTTAATCTCTCCTGAAAAAGTTCGTTCTCCTTCTTCTTCTTCGCCTCAAATTCTTCCTTTTCCCTTTCCAGTAAGGCATTTCTCTCCTGAATTTCTTTTTGGGAGGAAAGGAGTTTTTCCTGATATTCTTTTTTTATAGATTCCTCCAATTGATGTTTGAGTATATCATTAACATCTATTTCTGTTCTGCAATTCGGGCATTGTATCCGTGTCTGTTGATTCATATAAGGAAATATTGTCTTTTTTAGAGAAATCAAAGATACAAAAATTCAGAATGTAGCAAGCAGAAGCCCGAAGTACTGTCAAAAAAATCATTTAGGGTGTCGCATAGTCAAAGTCAGGAGGAGAAGCAACACTAAAATTTACTTTTCAGTCTTCCAGTTCGATTATAAAATTATTCTTTTCCGAAGATGTCAAATATTCCGAAGCATCATATTCTATTATTACGCTTTTTCCATCTTGTGAAATCACGGCAGAAGGGTCGCTTACCTTTTTGACTTTTTTAGGAAAATGGTATTTAGCCCGGAATTTTCCTCCTGCAAACAGGTATAACGGGTCTTCTGCGGAAGAATCATTTTTTATATTTTCCGGATTTTCCGGAACGACAGACGTTTTTCTTAATTCTTTACCATTCCAATCATAGGAAGTACTTGCTAAAAGTTCCAATATTTCCGTAAAACTGTCTCGTGGACTACTGCGGGACAATTCAGATAATACCGTGTTTAAGGAAGTACTGTTAGGAAAATCTCCTAATATCTGAACGAAATACTCTTTTTTATCTACGTCATTATGTATTTTAAGGCTACATCGTTTAAAATCCGTTAATTTTTTCTGAAATTCCGGAGATAACATAGAAATGCTGTCTTTTCCCTCCTCTAAGAAACCTGCTAAGGAAACAATAGTATCATAATTCTTTTTATCTTTATCCGATGCCATTTCCGTAAGGTTGCTTGCGTCTATCAAGTAAGAATAATTAATACTTCCGTTTGCATTAAAGGTAATTTCTTCACTGATAGAGCAACCTATAATGAACAGGCTAAAGAGAGCAAGAGATAAGATTTTAATAGTTTTCATGTTGAAAAACTTACACTTAATGAATTTATTGAGATAATTTAAGCAAATTATTTTAGTATGGGATAAGCCAGATTATCAATAGGATAAGCCATTGTACTCCTATAATTATCCAAAATATATTTTTATTCGGTGCTGAAATATTGTTGAGTGTATTTATAATTTTTGTTTTTATAATGTCGCTAAAACTTACATTTTCCTGAGTAAAATCAATATCATCTAATTGCATTTTCTTAACTCCAAAAACGATTATTCTTCTGATCCACTTATTTTTAACATTATTTTTTGCTTCCTGTATTAATTTTAACTTCATCAGAGAATTATCGGCTCCTTTTTTAATTAACTCCGGCTGATGTTCTTTAAATTTTTGCAAAACCGTGTCTAATAAAGGATATAAATAATTTTCTGCTTTATCACTTATAATTCTGTTTATAATTTTACTGACCACATATTTATTTCCCAAAAAGAAAAAAAGATATGGACTGCTCAATAACAATAACCACAAAATACAACCCAAAGGTCTTTGAACGAACAGTACAATCAGAAATGCCTCACCACCTACATGCCCTGCATGAGCATTATTATTAGAAAGAAGAATAAGAATGCCCCCTATTATCAAAACAGCCAGAGTGGAAACGAATCCTAATAAATTGATCTTAACAAACGTAAATGCTGCAGAAGCAGATATTTTCAGAAAGTAAGTTATATGTTCTTTTACTTGTGCCATAATTTTCCAAATTTATGGAATTTTTTCAGTCTTCCAGTTCAATTATAAGGTTATTCTTTTCAGAAGATGTCAAGTATTTCGAAATGTCATATTCTACTATTACGCTTTTTCCATCCTGTGAGAGCATGGCAGAAGGGTCGCTTACCTTTTTGACTTTTTTGGGAAAATGGTATTTAACCCGGTATTTTCCTCCTGTAAACATTAATAACCGCTCTTGTACGGCAGAATCATTTTTTATATTTTCCGGAATAACAAACGTTTTTTTTAATTCTTTACCATTCCAGTCATAGGAAGTATTTTCTAAAAATTCCAGCATTTCCGTAAAATCGTACCGGTAACCACTTTCGGATAATGCAGACGATGCCGATAATGCAGAATTTAAAGATGTACTGTTAGGAAAATCTCCTAATAACTGAACGAAAAACTCTTTTTTACCATCATCATGTACTTTAAGGATAAAGGGTTTAAGAGCCGTTAATTTTTCCTGAAATTCCGGAGATAGCATTGAAATGCTGTCTTTTCTTTCCTCGAAAAAACCGACTAAGGACATAATAGTATCATGATTTTCTTTATCATCATGATTTTTTTTATCTTGATCCGATGCCATTTCCATAAAATTGCTTCCGTCTATCAAGTAAGAATAATTAATACTTCCGTCTGCATTAAAGGTAATTTCTTCACTGATAGAGCAACCTATAATAAACAGGCTAAAAAGAGTAAGAGATAAGATTTTAATAGCTTTCATGTTGTTGTTGTTTTGATAGTTTATTATGTAATCGTAAAATTATTAATTTATTATATTTCCTTAGCTTCTAAAGCTAACCCATGCATAAACATTAAAAAATTATAAGGAAGATGCAACACTAAAATTTACTTTTTCAGTCTTCCAGTTCAATTATAAAATTATTCTTTTCCGAAGATGTCAAATATTCCGAAGCGTCATATTCTATTGTTACGCTTTTTCCATCTTGTGAAATTACGGCAGAAGAATCGCTTACCTTTTTGACTTTTTTGGGAAAATGGTATTTAGCCCGGTATTTCCCTCCTTTAAACATTAATAACCAACTTTGTGCGGAAGAATCACTTTTTATATTTTCCGGAAAGACAAACGTTTTTCTTAATTCTTTACCATCCCAGCCATAGGGAGTATTTGCTAAAAATTCCAATATTTCCGTAGAACTGTCCCGATAACTACTTTCTGACAATGCCGATAATGCAGAATTTAAAGAAGTACTGTTAGGAAAATCTCCTAATAACTGAACGAAATACTCTTTTTTACCATCATCATGTACTTTAAGGATAAAGGGTTTAAGAGCCGTTAATTTTTCCTGAATTTCTTCCAGAGCTGTTAAATTTTCCCGAACTTCTTCCGGAGATAACGTTGAAATGCTGTCTTTCATTTCCTCGTATAAACGAGATAAATAAATAACAGTATCCCGAACTTTTTTATCTTGAGCTGATGTCTTTTTCCTCGATGCCATTCCCATCTCCGATTCAATTTCTTCCATAAAATTGCTTCCGTCTATTAAGTAAGAATAATTAATACTTCCGTTTGCATTAAAGGTAATTTCTTCACTGATAGAGCAACCTATAATAAACAGGCTAAAAAGAGTAAGAGATAAAATTTTAGTAGCTTTCATGTTGTTATTGTTTTGATAGTTTTATTTAACAATTTCTTTTCCATCCTTGATCCATTGATTTAATCCTCCTTTCAGAACATAGATAATTTCAAAACCATTGTCCCGTAAAATTTTGGCAGCCTGAATGCTTTGAGTGCCTGAACGGCAATACACCGCCACCGGGCTGCTTTTATCCAGTGTTTGAATCTGATGTATAAAACCTGTGGCTTTCACATTCATATTTATCGCATCATATATATGTCCGCTTTTGTATTCTGCAAAAGTTCGTACGTCCAATATCTGGGTCTGTTTTATCCCTATTTCCCAGAAAAATGCAGAGGTGTCAATTATTTGAATGCCCGAAATGTTATTAGTGTCTAAAGAAGAGGATGTATTATTCTTTTCAGGTTTTTTGGGAGGAGGGGCAGCCGGTGCAGGAGTGGTTTTATATTTGGGTAAGTCAGTCGTTAAGATGCTGATTTCGGGAGAAGTCGTATACTTATTTACCGGTTCCGTCGTCGATTTAGTTGTTAATTTCGGGAACTGGATATTACACGAAAATAAACAAAAAAGAAAGCAGCCTATTAAAAATAATTTACACATGGACATGAAACATTTTGAGAATCCAAAAATAACTATTTTTGCATGGATATGAAAAGATTTATTTACCCAATACTTAGCGGATTGTTTTTAGCTTTATCCTGGCCTACGTATGGATTCCCTTTTTTACTGTTTATAGCCTTTGTTCCTTTGCTGCTTTTAGAACATGAAATTACCCTACGGAAAGAGAAATATTCGGATTGGAAAACCTTCGGATTCTCATATCTGACTTTTTTACTCTGGAACTATGGAGCAACCCAATGGCTGCATTTTGCACAAAACCCGGACGGAAGCCTCTCATGGATGGCTTTTTTATTCCCGTTACTCGCCAATAGTTGTTTGATGTCTTTTGTCTTTACCTTATTTCACTTCGTGAAAAGAAATACAGGTACATGGTATGGAATCTTCTTTTTTCCGACTATCTGGATATGTTTTGAGAAATTTCATTTGAACTGGGAAATGTCATGGCCGTGGTTAAATCTGGGGAATGCCTTTGCAGATTACCCGCAGGTGATTCAATGGTATGAAATCACCGGTACTTTCGGAGGAACCCTGTGGGTATTGATAAGCAACCTGATAATTTTCTATTATATCCGGACGTATCAGGTGACCCGTAAAAAAATATATATCCGAAAACCTGTCTATTATTCCGTGTTGGTGATAGGAGTACCTGTTGCCGTTTCCTTATGGATATACAGGTCTTATGAAGAGAGATCGGAGCAAAAGCTGGAAGTAGTGCTGGCTCAACCCGATTTAGACCCTTATAACGATAAATACAGTCAGGACGGGAATACTATTTTAGCTAACTTACTCGCTTCCGTAGATAAGGAAATCACGCCCGAGACCGCTTTTGTAGTAGCACCGGAGACGGCATTTCCCGGAAGGGGATTCGTATTTATTAATAATTTTGAACAGGATAAATATCTGGACAATATAAAGATGTGGATGCAGACAAAGGGTTCACAATTAAGTTTTGTATCCGGAGTTTCACTGGCTGAGGTGTATGATGTTCAAAAAACGCCCACTGCCCGATTTTGGAAAGATAGCGGCGTATGGGTAGACTTATACAACTCTGCCATACAACTTGACCTGCCCGATTCTATCCAATATTACAATAAGTCGAAGCTGGTGGTAGGAGTTGAACATTTTCCATATTCCAATATTTTAAGACCTGTTGTAGGAGAATACATGCTGAATTTTGGAGGAACTATGGAAAGTCTGGGTATTCAGGAATTTCCAACCGTGTTTTCCAATCATAAAAATAAGGCTAAAGTGGCTCCGGTTATCTGCTATGAGAGCATTTATGGAGAATATACGGGGGAATACGTAAAAAGAGGAGCCAACGTGTTATTTATCGTAACCAACGATTCGTGGTGGAGTGACTCTCAGGGACATAAACAACTACTGGCTTATGCCCGGTTACGTGCCATAGAAACAAGAAAAGATATTGCCCGTTCGGCAAATAGTGGAATCTCTGCTTTTATCGATCAGAGAGGAGATATAATAAAACAACTGGAATATGGAAAAAGAGGGGCATTAAGAGGAGAGATAAATCTTAATTCTCAACTTACTTTTTATGTTAAATATGGAGACGTCATTGCGAGAATTTCATTGATATTAGGGGGAATTATCTTAGCCTATGCCCTTTTTAAAGTCGGTAAAGCAAGGACGAGAAAAGGAAGCCCGGTGAATTTCCCTAATGTGGGTTCCAATTAGTAAATGCAAGAAAAGTTAACTCTAATAACGTGAAGACGCCCAAATTGGGACGTCTCTACGTCACAATAATATGAGGACGCACACGCAGGAACGTCCCTACACGGATAGCCCAACCCGACAGGGACACGCCCAAACTAAAAAAATAAGTGCTACTTAACCCGGTGTGCATTCGTTAGTTGAATTTGCGTAAATAAAAAAAATAAAAAAGTTGTAAGAGTGAAAAATTATTTGTTAATTTGCAACCCGATTAAAGAAGTATAGAATATTATTGTAATTAAGATAATGGCCAGAATTTGTCAAATAACAGGAAAGCGTGCAATAGTTGGAAACAGTGTATCGCATGCTAATAACAAAACCAAAAGACGTTTTGAAATAAATTTGATGGAAAAAAAATTCTACTTACCCTCAGAAGATGCTTGGATTTTCCTTAAAGTATCTGCGCATGGTTTAAGAATTATAGATAAAATAGGAATTGAAGAAGCTGTAACCAGAGCTCGTAAACAAGGTCTGATCAATAAAAACTGAATTTAAGAAATGGCAAAGAAAGGGAACAGAGTACAGGTTATTTTAGAATGTACTGAACATAAAGAAAGTGGAAAGCCGGGAGTATCTCGTTACATTACGACCAAGAACAAAAAAAATACTCCGGAGAGAATTGAGTTGAAGAAATTCAATCCGATACTGAAAAAATATACTATTCATAAAGAAATTAAATAAATAGGATAAGTCATGGCGAAAAAGGTTGTAGCTACGTTACGTACGGAATCTAAAAAAATGACCAAAGTAATCAAAATGGTTAAGTCTCCTAAGTCAGGTGCTTACGTTTTTGAAGAAAAAGTTGTAAATGCAGACAATGTTGATGCATTTTTAAAACAGAAATAGTTTTCATAACATAGGTTTTTAAGGTTTTGAAGAATCATCCACATAAAGTGGATGATTTTTTTTATTTTTGTAATTATACATACATAATATGAGTTGGTTTAAGAAAATATTCGGGCAAGAGACAAAGGAGACGTTAGACAAAGGATTGGAAAAATCCAGTCGTTCTTTTTTTGATAAAATCGGCAGGGCAATTGCAGGGAAAAGTAAGGTAGATGATGAGATATTGGATGAGTTAGAGGAAATTTTAATCTCTTCTGATGTAGGAGTAGAAACCACAGTAAAGATCATTAAAAAAATTGAGGAGAGGGTATCCAAAGATAAATTTATGAATACTTCCGAGCTGGATAAAATTCTTCGGGAGGAAATCATGAATCTACTTGCTGAAAATAAAAATTCCGACTCTGAATCCGGAATTCCCGACGAAACAAAGCCTTATGTAATCATGGTTGTAGGCGTGAATGGCGTAGGAAAAACCACTACCATAGGCAAGCTGGCACACCAATTCAAACAACAAGGGAAAAAAGTAGTGCTTGGCGCAGCAGATACTTTTCGTGCTGCTGCCGTTGACCAGTTGGTAATTTGGTCGGAAAGGGTCGGTGTACCTATTGTGAAACAGGCTATGGGGGCAGACCCTGCATCAGTAGCCTTTGACACCGTACAATCCGCTAAAGCTCAGGATGCAGATGTTGTATTGATCGATACTGCCGGACGTCTGCACAATAAAATAAACCTGATGAATGAACTCACCAAGATAAAAAGAGTAATGCAGAAGGTAATTCAGGATGCACCCCATGAGGTACTTTTGGTGCTGGATGGCTCCACCGGACAAAATGCTTTTGAGCAGGCAAAACAATTTACTGCCGCAACGGAAGTAAGTGCGTTAGCCATTACCAAACTAGACGGAACCGCCAAAGGAGGTGTCGTTATCGGAATATCGGATCAGTTTAAAATTCCGGTAAAATATATCGGAATAGGTGAAGGAATAAACGACCTCCAACCTTTTGATAAATATGAATTTGTAGACAGCTTTTTTAAGAAAGATTGATTTTTAAGCCATTGATATACACATTTCCTGATTTAAATGTAAATTAAGGGAATATTCAAACTAGTAAAATCCAATACTGAAAAATGAATAAATTACTATACTTATTGTTATTTATTGTTTTCACATCCTGTGGAAGTTCTTTCTCATCTGTGGAAAAAGAGATAATTTATAATTCTCCGGAATCTCCGGCAAGGGTTCTTAAAATTACGGAAAGTAAGGATTCTCTTATTTTGAGAACTCGATCTAAGGATATAAAAAAAATTACCCGAAATAAAGACCTATCCGCATTGATAGAAAAACTCCGAATAACTATGGAAGCGGAATCGGGAGTGGGAATTGCAGCTCCGCAGATAGGAATCAATAAAAATATTTTTCTGTTTTTCAGGTTAGACCAACCGGAGCACCCTGTGGAAGTAGCCATCAATCCTAAAATTATTTCTCATTCTCCGGAAATCATTTGCTTTCAGAACGATGGTTGCCTGTCCGTTCCGGGTAAATATGGAAATTCTCAACGATATTCATGGGTGGAAGTAGAATATACTAACCCAAACGGAGAAAAGATAAGAAATAAATTTTTGGGCGGAAGTCGGAAAGAAGATTATACCGGAATTATTTTTCAACACGAATATGACCATATTCAAGGGATATTATATATAGACAAACTATGTGAACCAAAATAATTTTACAGGTTTTTAGTATGAAAAAATAATTATGACGGAAGACACCATTTGTGCATTAGCCACTCCGCAAGGAACAGGAGCATTAGGGATTATAAGGGTTTCAGGAAAAGATTCCGTATCAATCGTTAATTCTGTATTTAACGGAAAAGACCTTACAAAGGTTTCTTCTCATACCGTGCATTACGGATTTATAAAAAATGGCGAAGAAACTATTGATGAGGTAATGGTCTCCGTGTTTTTAGCTCCCAAAACTTTTACAGCTGAAAATTTGGTAGAAATATCCTGTCACGGGTCATATTACATAGAACAACAAATTTTATCTCTTTTATTGAAAAAAGGTTGCCGATTGGCATTGGCAGGAGAATTTACTAAACGTGCTTTTTTACACGGACGAATAGATCTAAGTCAGGCAGAAGCTATCGCCGATCTGATAGCCGCTGAAAATAAAGCCAGTCATGACGTAGCTCTTTCCCAGATGAGGGGCGGCTTCTCTTCTTTGTTGAAAAAACTCCGTATCGAATTATTAGACCTGGCATCCTTGTTGGAACTGGAGTTGGACTTTTCCGAAGAAAATGTAGAATTTGCAGATAGAGATCAATTATTGACCCTGATAAATCAAATCATGGATACGATCAATCCGCTAATTGATTCTTTTTCTTATGGAAATGCAATTAAAAACGGAGTTCCGGTTGCAATTTTAGGTAAGCCCAATGCGGGTAAATCAACCCTGCTTAATGCTTTGTTACAGGAAGACAGGGCTATTGTCAGCGAGATTGCGGGAACTACGCGGGATACCATAGAAGAATCTTTGGTGATCAACGGTATTCAATTCCGGTTTATTGACACTGCGGGACTTCGGGAAACCGAAGATACTATCGAAGCCATCGGGGTAGCCAAAGCTCTGGAAAAGGCAAAAGAAGCAACTATCATTTTATACCTTGCAGATGTCGACACGCTAAACTGGAAAGAAGTCGGGGACGATTTGGATAAATTCCGACGGGAAAACATGCATATTATAATCTGTCCGACTAAGTTAGATAAACACCCTGATTTTAATCTGACGGATATACCTAAAGAAATACAAAATCAATATACGGTGATACCCCTTTCTGCTAAAACAAATCCGAATCTTGCCGACTTAAAGGAAAATATGTATTCTTATATTGAACAACAAAAAACATCGAATCAGACCATCGTGAATAATGCACGCCATCTGGATGCCCTGCTCAAAGCTAAGGAATCTTTACTTTTATGTAACGAAGGTTTACAAACCGGATTGAGTAGTGAATTGATCTCTATTGACCTCCGACGTGCATTGGAAGCCTTAGGAGAAATCGTAGGTCAGGTCTCTAATGATGAACTTCTGGGAAATATCTTTGGGAAATTTTGTATTGGGAAGTAACTGTGTAGGCTCCCAAAAAATAGTATAGTTTAAAAGTAGAAAAAAAGTATGAAAAGGAAAAATATATAAAATGAGAATAATTTTACGCCTTGAATTTGAAAATGTTTATCCTGAAGAAGAATCTAAAGAAATTACAGAATACTTAAATTCAGTATCAAGAGATATACTCTTAAGAATCATAGGTTTTTCTAATACATATCCTCAACCTAATTATGATACTATTTTCTCAAATCCAAAAATAAAAAAGGATATTATATATCGAGTTAATTGTTATTGTATAGAAAACAATATTACTGATAAACCGGAATTAATTTCCAGAGAAGCAAGTTTAAAATTAGCAGAAATAATACTGTCAAATAAAGATAATCTGCTGAAAGATAATGATTCATCAGATACTGATATTGATGCTAATGAGTTGAATTTATTTAAAGCCTATCTAATTATTAACAAAGAAGTTAATAAAAAAGAAAAATTATCAACTTCCGAAAACTCAGAAGATAGAGTTGAATTAGCTCAAATGATGATAACTATGTTTTTTTCTATTTCTGATATAGGGGTTTTTGATAATAATCATAATGAACTTCTTAAGTTAATTTATTGTACAATAGTTAAGTTTGAATTATTAGTTAAATTTTTACAATCAAATTCAGATTACAGTTATTTAGAAGAAAGGCTTTTTAAACATTTTAATACTAAAAGTGTAGAAGATTTAAAAAAACATGTTAAATCTTTGTTTTTCAATTTGTTAAGACTAGAGAAAGAAAATAGTTTTACACTTTTAGTAGAAAATGAAGACTATAAGTTATTTTTAAATAGTTTAGTATCAAATAGTATTATTGAAGATGATGATTTTACTAACTTAAAAAATCATCCTATGTATAAAATAAATGAGAAAACATATTCTATAATAGATAGTTTCTTTGTTGTTGATAAGTTTTATAAAAGTGTTCGATTTATTTTAAAAGAAATCTTTAATAAAGAGAAGGAGTTATCAACTAAAGATCGGACATTTTTTAATTTCTTTAATACAAAATTTTCAGAAGAATTTTTAATGAAAGATATATTAGATAAGCTTTTTATTAGACAATATTTTGTAAAGAAATTGGTA
>JAISSC010000037.1 GCA_031273305.1 Flavobacteriaceae bacterium | reverse complement strand
AATGGTTTTATATTCAAATAAGGTAGACATAATGACAAAAATACGGATTAAATTCTGTTCTTTAACACCTGACTTTGACACTTTTAAAAACTCAATTTTGTAACCATATAATAATCAATATTTTATAAATTTTGTATCACCAATTTGAGTGTCGCAGGCAGAAGCCTGAAAGGCTTGATTTTCATAACCGCAGGTCGGCGACCTGCGGGCAACGACAACCAATGACACCGCCTGAAAGGCGGGACTAGTCCTGCCTTTCAGGCATAGAGTGGGGGTGGGTACTCTCCGCAGGTCGCTGACCTGCGGTTATGAAGATTCAGCCCTCCGGGCTGTCCAAAAAATCATTTAGGGTGTTGCATAGTCAAAGTCAGAAAATACGGATTAAATTCTGCTCTTCAACAGGAGGAATTATTTTTGATATAAGAGATAAGGTTTTCTCCCGCAGATTCCTGTCGGGTAATTTTCCCATAGAGAGTAGGGGAGTCGGTGCCGTTTTCCACTATGGTTTGTGAAGTGGTAATGATGGCTTCGTCCCATAATCCCGAATCAATGAAATCCTGTAAGGTTTTTCTTCCGCCTTCCACAATAACAGATTGAATATTCCTGTGATATAGTTTTTCCAATATTTGGGGAATAATATTTTTTGAAAAATCAATCCGGATATAGTCGAGATGATTTTTTTTATCCGTTATTTTTTCATTGAATATCAGCGTTTGAGCTTCGTCATTAAAAATATTATAGGAAGTAGGTATGTCCAGTCTTTTATCCAATAAGATTCGTATAGGATTCTCACCTTTAACAAGGCGGGAAGTCAGGAAAGGGTTGTCTAGCAATGCCGTGTTTTTTCCCACCAGTATAGATTGTTCCTGCGCTCTCAATAAATGAACCTTTTGCAGGGAATATTTAGAGCTGATAAAGAAAGGTCGGGTTCTTTCCGTTCCGTTATCTATTTTTTTGTTTAAGGTCTCCGCCCATTTCAAGATAATATAAGGTCTCTTCTTTATATGGAAAGTAATAAATCGTTTGTTGAGTTCATTGCATTCATCTTCAAGTATTCCTGTCAGAGTTTCAATGCCGGCGTTTTTTATAATTTCAATACCTTTTCCGTTTACCTTGTCGCTGGGGTCTAAAGTTCCCACAACAACCTTTTTAAATTTTAACTCGGCGATTCGCAAGGCGCAGGGTGGAGTTTTCCCGAAGTGGGAACATGGCTCCAAAGAGATATAAATTGTACTCTCTTTGAAAAGGGAGATGTCTTTAACGGAATTTATAGCATTTATCTCGGCATGAGGTTCTCCGGATTTTTTATGCCAGCCTTCTCCTATAATATGGTCATTGTATACTATCACGGAACCCACCATCGGGTTGGGATATGTGCTGCCCAATCCGTTCTGTGCGAGTTCTATACATCTCCGGATGTATTTTTCATCCTGACTATTCATAAAATATATAGGAGAAATTATTCTTCCGTTTCGGGTTTTTCTTCAGTCGGGGTTTGTTCTTTATCTTTAGGTATGTTTTCTGCTTCAGATAAATCCAGATTTATAAGTTTAGAATAAGTTTGTTTGAGTTCTTCCAGTTTTGCTTTTTTAGATTCTATATTGTTCAGGGTGTTTTGTAATAGAGGATTATCCTGTTGTGCACTGGAGAAGAAAGATAAATTGTTTTCCAGCTGAACAAGCTCATGTTCCAATTCCTGAATTTGTTTCTTCATTTTTCTAAGGTCTTCATCCAGTTTTTTGTCATCCTTAGATTGCTTATAGTTTTCGACCTTGATGTTCAGGTGCATCTCATCAATAGCATTCTTCTCAATATTGAATTTCTTGATCAGTTTTTTAATCGTCCGATTAAATTCTTTGTTTATCTCTATGTTTTCCTTCGGAACCTTCCCGATAGAGTTCCATTGTATACTGTATTCATTTATCTTATTGAGAGCGTCTTCTTTGCTCATTTCCGAGATGGTATCAATTTCCGCCAGAAGAGCCTGTTTTTTTGTCAGGTTTTCTATCCAGCTTTCACTTTCCTTACTGTTTTTTTGTTTGTATTGGTCAAAGAAGTAATTACAGGCTTCCCTAAATTCATTCCACAATTTATCTGAATATTTTTTGGGAACGTGCCCGATGTTTTTCCATTCGTTTTGAATTTTTTTATAAAGGTTCAGGGCTACTTCCCAATCCTCATTGTCCTTGTTGGCTTTGGCAATCTCTAATAATTCGTTTTTCCTCTTGAGATTATCCTGTTGAACCTTTTTTAAATCCTTATAAAAAGCATTCTTTATGGTGTTTATCTCATGTAATAGGTCTTTGAACCGGCTCCATGTTTCGCTGCTAAATTCTTTGGGAGTTCTTCCGATGGAAAAGAAATTCTCTCTTAATTGCTCTATTTTTTTGATGTTGTTTTGCCAGAATGAATGATCAGGATTCGGATTGGAAACAATTTTTTCCAGTTCGGAAATTATTGCCTGTTTTTTTTCCAGATTTGCCAGTTGTTCATCCCTTATTTTATCAAACAACTCGGATTTTCGGGAATGGATTTGTTGTGTGACAGCTCTAAATTCCTGCCATGTACTTTCCCTGAACTCTTCCGAGACCGGTTCGGCTTGTTCTTTCCAAAGTTTATGGAGGTATTGTAGCTCATTCAGTGCTTTTTGAACACTCAATTCGGTTACCAGTTCTTTAGCTCTCTCTATGATGGCTTTTCTTTGTATCAGGTTATGAGCGTAATCCAACTCTTCCAGTTCTTTGTTTAGCTTGATAAAATCGTGAGTGTTATCCAGATGATGAAAATAAGTCCTGAAAACGTCTCCTGCTTTTGCCTTAGGGATTTTCCCCGCATTGTGCCATCGTTCCTTAATATTACGGAACTTCTTAAAAAAGGAACTGATAGACTCTATAGGAGTAGTGTATAGCTCTTTCAATTCCTCAATGATCTGAAGTCTTTTTTCCAGATTGTCCTGCTCTTTTTGTTCCTGTTCCTTATAATAATATGTGAGTTTAGCCTTGTAATCGTGGTATACTGAATTGAATCTCGTTTTTAGCGTAAACTCAGGCTGGTAGCTTAGCTCATCACCACCTTCCGCCAGATATTTTTGCTTTCTTTCCGCCTCCCGCTCATCATATTTTTTAGTAAAAGCCTCCCGGATGGAGTTCATTGCCTCGCCGAGTAATGAAACCGGATATTCATCCAGAAGTTCTCTGGCTCTGTCAACCAGATTTTCCATAGTAAAGGAATCATAATCCTCTTCGGGAAGAACGATCTCTTCATTATTGGTATGCTCCTGAGAACTTTCAGAATTAAGCTCGTCTATAGGGTCTTCATTTTGAATAGCGTTTACAGAAGGTTCAGCATTTATCAACTCTTCTTTTTTGTCATTTTCGTCTGCGTTTTGCAGGTCATCCAATTCAATACTCATGATAATAATGTGATATTAATGATATTTTCTCCAAACAAAAATATAAAAAATATTATACATGAGACATATAGGAGATAATAAAATGTAAAATTAAAGTTCTGTTATAAAGAATTTTATCTTTAATGAGGTAAAAAATAGTTGTATTTATCGGTTGAATTTGCGGTTGAATCGGCGTATAATAAATATCATAAGAATAAATATGGAAATTAACCTTAGTTTAGTGTAAATTTGTAAATAAATTAAGTATCTTTGTATATAATAAAAGAATTTTTAACTAAGAAGATTGATAAAAAAATTTTAAAATTAGAACATTATGAAAAAGATTTATTTTTTAACGGTGGTTTGTTTACTTTTTACCTTAGGGATTACAAACTTAAGTAAAGCACAAACAGTAATTTTCAGTGAAGACTTTGCATCCGTTGACGGAACCGGTGGGAATGATGGACTATGGTCTGGAACTGGTGTCGCATCATATACTCTTGATGCTTTTGGAGAATGGGGGCTTGAGAAGGTATTTAAAGGAGAGGAGTGTGTAAAAGTAGGAACGAGCAATACCACTACCGGTCTAGGATATATTACCACACCGGAGTTGACAAAATTATCAGGGAATGCTGTTTTGACATTTAGAGCAGGAGCATGGAACGGAACTGACAAAACAGAATTATTATTGGAAATAGAAGGTGGAGGAAGTTTGGGTCAAGCATCGGTAGAATTAAAAAAAGCGGAATTTTCAGATTATGCCGTACAAATAACCGAGGGAACAGCTACTACGAAAATTACGTTTAAAGGACAAAGTCCACCTTCCCGTTTTTTTCTGGATGATGTAGTCGTTACAACAGGCAACATGTCAGTAGAAGACGTAAATGTAGCTAAGAACAAAGTTGTTTTATCCAATACATTGATAGCTGACCAGGTATCTGTCTTATTAGACGGAACTTCTAAAGTAGAGTTTTATTCTGCAAATGGCAGTCTGGTTAAATCGGTGACAGTAACTGCAAATCAGCCAATTAATACTCAGGATTTAGTAAAAGGAGTATATTTGGTACGGGTGGTTAACGCAGGAAGATCAGAAACGGTAAAAGTGATTAAAAAGTAAAATGGTCATAAAGTTAAGTTAGTAATTATGCAGAAGAGCGTTTGAATTTCTTGTTCAAACGCTCTTTTATCTTATAATTTTATCGCTTCAAAAGTTATAGAAGGGGTTACAATCTCATCTTGTGCTGCTACCAATTGTAATTCATATTCGCCTTTTTTATGGGTTTCAAGCATCACGGCATAAACAGCCGCAGTTGTATGCTCCAGTGCATCCTTATAACTTTTACCCAACAATAAGTTAGTCAGGAACAGACCGGAAGTCAGGTCTCCTACTCCTACCGGCTGCCGAACTCCGAAATCTATCAAAGGTCTGGAAATATGCCATGTCTCTTTAGGAGTAACCAAAAGCATTTCAAACATATCCGAACGATAGCCGGCGCGGCTCAGATGTTTTACCAGCACGGTCTTCACCCCTCTTTTATGTAATATTTTGGCAGCTTCTATGGATTCTTCTACGGAATGAATGGATTTTTCGGTCAAAATTTCTAACTCCAATAAATTGGGTGCCATTATGTCGCTTTTTTCTACGGCTTCATTTTTAAAGAAATCTGAAACTCCCGGAGCCACAATACAGCCCTTTTCCGGATGTCCCATCACCGGGTCACAGAAATAAACTGCCTGCGGGTTTACTTCTTTTACTTTTTTCACGATCTCTAAAATTGATTTTCCCTGTTCCGGCGAGCCTATATATCCGTTCAGAATAGCATCACATCTTTTTAACTGATGAATGTTATCTATTCCTTTAACAATGTCCGTTAAATGGTTTGCTGTCATCACTTCACCCGTCCATTGTCCATATTGTGTATGATTGGAGAACTGAACCGTATTAAGAGACCATACTCCTACACCGCAACGCTGCATTGGAAATTCCGCTGCGCTGTTTCCGGCATGACCATATACTACATGTGACTGAATTGATAAGATATTTTTCATGGGTTATATTGTTGTATTTTCAAGGATTAGGCTACAAATTTAAAAAACTTTAATTTTTATAAGGGGTTATACTTGAAAATAATTTTTATATTTTGTGATCTTTTCCTGAAAACGTAATAATTTTTAAGAATATATAGAATTTTACTAATGAAATTTTAAATTCGTGTTAAAAACCGTTAAAGCTAAAAATCGTTGAGATTTTTGGTATTACTTTTGAAAGGAGATAAGTAAAATTAATGCAATTTGTACTATGGAAAAAAATAAATTTGAAATAAAAAAAATAGCTTCTTATGTATTGGTAGGAGTTGTGAGTGCTGTGGTTTCTGTGGGAGCCATTTCGTATGCGATGACTAAAAATACTCATCTAAGTGATTTTGAAATATTTAAGCAAAATGATAGCGAAAAGGCTTACTTCACTTCTGCTCCTATTGCCTCTGCCGGTCTGAATCCACCGGATTTAACCGTTGCTGCGGAAAAAACAGTAAATGCAGTAGTGAGCGTTAAGAGCTATTCTCCTTACGTTCAGAGACAACGCCAGATCGATCCGTTCGATTTCTTCTTTGGAGACCCGTTTAACAGTTCACCGCGTCAACAAAGACAGCAAGAGCCGCCTAAGGATGTTCCGAACGGTTTAGGCTCAGGTGTCATCATTTCCGAAGACGGATATATTGTTACTAATAATCACGTTATTGACGGAGCAAATAAAATTGAAATAACCTTAAACAATCAAAAAACCTATACGGCTACTTTGGTAGGAACAGACCCTAATTCGGATATTGCCTTGTTAAAAATAGACGAAAAGGGACTTGCGTTTTTGAATTTTTATAATTCCGATAATGTGAAAGTAGGCGAATGGGTATTGGCAGTAGGTAATCCTTTCGGGTTTACGTCTACTGTAACCGCAGGTATCATTTCTGCCAAAGGACGTAGTCTGGATTTGTTGAGGTCTAATTCCAAAAATCCTATTGAGTCTTTTATTCAAACGGATGCTGTCGTAAATCCGGGAAATAGCGGAGGAGCTTTGGTCAATACTAACGGAGACCTGATAGGGATTAACACAGCAATATCTTCTCATTCCGGAACCGGAACTTTTGAAGGATACAGTTTTGCCGTTCCGTCTAATCTTGCTAAAAAGGTGGTGGAAGACATCAGGAAGTATGGTCTGGTACAGAGAGGTTATCTGGGAATTGCTGCTTTAGACCTAAGTGATGATGCCGCAGTTAAACAATATAATACTCAGAACAAGGCTTCTTACAAATCGCAACAGGGAGTATTGGTTACAGAGGTACAGGATGATGGCGGGGCTAAGGACGCAGGTATTAAAAAAGGAGATATTATTACTCAAATTGACGGAATTACTATACGGAATTTCCCTACTCTTTCCGGTATCATCGGAGAGAAAAGACCCGGAGATCAGGTGACTGTTGCCGTGCTAAGGGAAGGTTCTACCAAGTCATTTAATGTAAAAATTAAGGATGCCAAAGGAGGAACTTCTGTTAAAACTAAAGATGATTTGAGTGTTGCCGAAAAATTGGGAGCCGAATTTCAGGAATTAACCGAACAACAAAGAGTTAATTATGGTTTAGAATCGGGAGTTGTAGTTACCAGTGTAGATAGCAACGGTAAATTTAAATCCGCAGGGATCGGTGAAGGATTTATCCTTATGGAAGTAAATGATAAGCCGGTGAATAGTGAGAAAGATATTGAAAAGATATTAAAGAATTATAAAGGAACCGTCTCTGTAAGATATGTAGATTCTTATGGCAGAATTTACAGGAGAGGGTTCAAAATGGACTAGGCAAGCAAGTTTGTTATTAATTTATAGACAAAAGAGAACCTTCTTTATCTGATTAAAGGAGGTTCTTTTGCTTCTTATCTCCCTTTTAAAAAATCTTTAGGACTTTCTTTAAATTCTTCTTTACAATTAGTACTGCAAAAGCCGTACAATTTTCCTTCGTAAGTCAACGTATCCTTTAGATGTTCTGATGTAGACATGCCACATACCGGGTCTAATTCATTTACTACCTTCACATCCGTTAGGGAAGCTGCTCCTGTGGAATGTTTTTTCTCACCGGATTCGCATGAAATAACAAGAGAGATACATCCTGTCAGTATCAAAAAATTTATAGCTTTTTTCATAAAAATAATTTGTAAGTTACAATAACGCATTGTTTTATGTGAATTTTACGTTAGTTAAAATATTTTGAGACGCAATAATTTCTTCATTTTTAGAAGCAAATTTAATGTCAGAAACTAACTTCTTAGGGATTTGTTTTAAGTTGAATAATCCATAGGAACAAATAAGTTTTAATACATACAGGACAAAATCACTGTTAAAAAAACTTAACTTAATCAACTTAGTGGAAACATTATTAAAATTATTTAAGATAT
>JAISSC010000210.1 GCA_031273305.1 Flavobacteriaceae bacterium | reverse complement strand
TACAATCAAACAGTTGCGCTATTTGCCTAAAGGTATAAGATAATATGTTGTTTGACGTGAGCATTGTTGTTAGTAATATTTATGCTGTAAATATAATAACAAATTTACAATAAAGCAATAGTAAAATGCTATTTATTGCAAATAAATAGAAAAATAAGTGAGTTCCCTGTTTTTGCAAGGGGTAAACTGAGGCAATTCGCAAATACACCGTATTTTCCCTGTATTCTAGAATGTGCTTAAATCGAACTCACGTTAATTAAGGACATCCCATTCGGAATGTTAGCCCGATAGCGGGTGTAGCTTTATTCCCTATTTTCTCTTAATGCCTGAATTTCATCCCGGATTTTGGCAGCAGTTAAAAAATCCAGATTTTTAGCTGCTTTCTCCATTTCCTTCTGTTTTTTGGCAATCAATTTTTCCCGGTCTTCAGATTTATATGGAGAATCGTATTCTGCTACTTTCTTTATATCATCATCCTTAAAAACATAAGCCTCCACCTCAGTTTGGAGATTTCCTATGGAAATCGTTGTGATCTTTTTCTTTAGAGGTCTGGGAACAATATGATGCTCCATATTATATTGATTTTGAATTTCCCTTCTTCTGGCAGTATCATCTATGGTTTTTCTCATGCTGTCTGTGATTTTATCCGCATACATGATCACTTTCCCATGAATGTTACGAGCAGCCCGTCCTGCAGTTTGTGTCAGAGAGCGGTGTGAACGTAGAAATCCTTCCTTGTCGGCATCCAGAACGGCTACCAGAGATACTTCCGGCAGGTCTAATCCCTCACGTAGTAAATTAACCCCTACCAGCACATCAAATTTCCCTATTCGCAGGTCTTGCATAATTTCAACTCTTTCCAACGTGTCAATATCAGAATGGATGTATCGGGTACGGATTCCGAACTTGGTCAGATATTTGGTCAGTTCTTCTGCCATTCGTTTGGTTAAGGTCGTGACTAAAATTCGTTCATCTTCGTCCACTCTTTTTTGTATTTCCGCCATCAGGTCGTCAATCTGGTTTAAAGACGGTCTTACCTCTATTTCCGGGTCTAATAAACCGGTAGGTCGGATGATCTGTTCAATATAAACACCCTCACATTTCTGTAACTCATAATCGGCAGGAGTTGCGCTCACATATATAACCTGATTCTGCATCATTTCAAATTCTTCGAATTTCAGCGGTCGGTTATCCAGTGCCGCAGGAAGCCTGAATCCGTATTCCACAAGGGTTTCCTTCCGACTTCTGTCTCCTCCGTACATGGCATGAACCTGCGGCAGGGTAACATGGCTTTCATCAATAACCATTAAATAATCGTTGGGGAAATAATCCAGCAGACAGAAAGGTCTTGCTCCCGCAGGGCGTCCGTCCAGATAGCGGGAATAATTCTCTATTCCGGAACAATATCCAAGTTCTTTAATCATTTCCAAATCAAATTCCGTACGTTCTTTCAGGCGATGAGCCTCAAGGTGTTTTCCTATTTCACGGTAATAATCCAGCTGTTTTCCCAAATCTATCTGGATATTTCGGATGGCAGAGTGGAGCGTATCGGGAGAAGTAACAAAAAGATTAGCCGGGTATATGTTAATGCTTTCTACAGGATCAATAACATTATTGGAAACATAATCTACATTTTCAATACGGTCAATCTCGTTGCCAAAGAACTGGATACGGATACCGGTATCAGAATAAGCCGGGAAAATGTCAATTACATCTCCTTTTACCCTGAAATTCCCTCTTGCAAAATTAGTTTCGGAACGTGAATATAAGGCTGCTACCAGAGATTGTAATAGTTTGGTTTTCGTGATTTGCTGTCCGACTTTCAAAGAAACCATATTGTTTTTAAATTCCTGAGGATTCCCGATACCATATAAGCAGGAAACGGAGGAAACCACCAAAACATCCCTTCTCCCTGAAAGCAGGGAAGAAGTTGCACTTAAACGTAATTTTTCCAGATTCTCATTAATGGACAGATCTTTTTCTATATACGTATTTGTAGTGGGCATAAAGGCTTCCGGCTGATAGTAATCGTAGTAAGAGACAAAATATTCTATGGCATTATTAGGGAAAAATTCCTTGAACTCCATATAAAGCTGAGCTGCCAAAGTTTTATTATGAGCCAGTATAATAGTAGGTCGCTGAACGTTTTCCACTACATTGGCAATAGTGAAAGTTTTTCCGGAGCCGGTCACTCCCAGCAGGGTTTGGTATTTTTCATTATTTAAAATTCCTCCGGAAAGTAACCTTATAGCCTGCGGCTGGTCTCCCGTAGGCTGAAATGGAGAAACTATTTGAAATTTCATACTTACTATAAAGAACAAATATACGAATATAAATAAAGTGTTTAAGCTATTTTTTGAGATATTGTAAATGGTGCGATGGCGTTGCTTAGCTACGCTCGCAATAAGATGAGATTACCGAATTACACAACGATGATAACGCAACGTGGGAGACACCCAAATTCGGACGTCTCTGCGACCTTTAGCTGGATAAAGAAGAAACTTCTACGGAATTATCTATTTTTCTTATTAGTCCCTGCAATACCTTACCCGGGCCGGTTTCAATGAAAACGGAACAATTATTTGCTATCATATTCCTGATTATTTGAGTCCAGTTTACAGGAGCGGTAAGCTGTTTGATAAGGTTCTCCTTTATCTCTTCTATATTAGTGACGGCGTTACTTGTATAATTTTGGTAGATAGGGACACTTGGGGTATTAAATTTGGTCTTTTTGATTGCTTCTTCCAGTCTGTCTTGAGCATGTTGCATAAGAGGTGAATGAAAAGCACCGCTTACAGAAAGGGGTACAATTCTTTTTGCGTTTTTTTCCTTTAAAATTTCACAGGCTTTTTTCACGGCTTCCGTATGTCCCGATATAACTACCTGTTCCGGGCAGTTGTAATTAGCGGGGACAACAAGGCTTTTTTCAGTAGAAATTTCTTTGCAAACGGTTTCAATCACTTCATCAGCTAACCCGATAATGGCAGCCATAGAAGAAGGAGTTTCTTCGCAGGCTTCCTGCATGGCTAAAGCTCTTTCGTAAACCAATCTTAATCCGCTTTCAAAAGAGAGGACTCCGTTTCCGACCAGAGCAGAAAACTCACCCAGAGAATGTCCTGCGACCATTTCGATCCTTGCATTCTCAATTACTTTAGCTACTGCTATGGAATGTATAAAGACAGCCGGCTGGGTTACTTTCGTTTGTACGAGTTGTTCTTCGGTTCCGTTAAACATGATGTCAAGAATATCAAAGCCCAATATATCATTAGCGGAATTCATCATTTCCTTGATATCTGCCTTGCTTTCATATAATTCTTTTCCCATTCCGATAAATTGAGAACCTTGTCCGGGGAATACTAATGAATTCATTCAGTTGTTCTATATTTATGTTAGTTAGTTGTTTGTGGTTATTTTAATAGTTGAATAATCCTTGCCCCCTGATTGATCCATGCACCATTCTTTTTTATTCTGATAAAGGAATACTTGTTACTTAATCGTTTTTCTTCCGTTTTCATGGTGTAATTGGATATGCTGCCTTTTTCGTCCAGACGGTTTATGATGTCATAGGTAACGTCAAATCCGACAACTGCATATTTTCCGGGCGTATTACAATATTTCTTTTTATAAAATCCTATGGTTTTTTGTTCATTAAATCCGTGTTCGTTAACGTAGTTAGTATCTGAATAAATTAAACCGGAATTAACTAATTTTTCTTCGTATTTTTTAGTATCAAATAGAGATGAATAAAATAGAGAAACGGGTTGTACCTGCTTATTTCCCAATTTTGTTATATTATCAAGATATTTGCTTGTTAATGCATCCTTATCAGATGCCAGAATAGCATATATTTTGGTATATTCCTGAGTGACCAGATTTTGTTCTGGTTTTATATCGTCTGCATTTTTGGTTAAAACAACCTCTGCATTACTTTTTTTAGCAAGGATTAAAGATTGAAAATATAGTGCCGTTTTATAATGTTCGTCATCATACAATACATATACTTTTTCTCCTGAATATTTTTTAGCCATTTCATTAACCAGTTTTTCTGCCAATGTTTGTTCTTTGGTATCGTAGAGGATTACATTTTCATGCTCGTCTAGCTCATCATTGGAAGAAAAGGGAGAAACTATGGGTGTCTTTTTTATCTTATCTGCTACGGTTAATATGCCGGATTTAAATAAAGGGCCTATAATTAAATGAGTATCAGAAAAGTCGTATGTATTAAGTGTTTCCTTAAATTTAGTTTCATTTCCGCTATCTAAAACCTTCAGGGCTATTCTTCCTCCTTTGTTTGAGATAGAGTCCAAAGCCAGTTTTACTCCGGAATAAAATTCAGTGGCGATATTCCTTTCCGCATGGGATTCTGTCTCCGTATGTAGAGGTAAAAAAAGCACAATATTAATGCATCCTTCAGTATGGTCAGTAGCGGCTATCGTATTTTTAGTTGCTTGTACGGTAGTTGCTTCCTGTTGTTCAGGGTTGTCTTTTTTGGGTTTTTTATCCTTTTGTGTCAGTTTAGCCTCATCGTTCGGGATAGGGGCTTTAGTATTAGGTATCTTCAAAATCTCGCCGATCTTAGGCCCTTTTTCTCCCATGTTGGGATTTAGCTTTTTTATTGCTTCTATGGTTACATCGTATTTTTTGCTTAATCCATACAAAGTTTGTTTAGGCTCTACGGTTATAGAGATATATTCAGAACTTTCTCCGGAATCTTCTGCTTTTGAAACTACCGCATTATTTGAAGTTGCGGCTTTATTATCCGTTTTCGCAGTAGATGCATTTTTATCGGGAATAACCAATATCTCCCCGATTTGAGGAGTGCGCTGATTAAGTTGTGGATTAACCTTTTTTAGTTCATCAATAGTAACATTGTATTTTTTACTCAATCCATAAAGGGTTTCCTTAGCTTCCACCACATGTTTCTTTTGTTGTGAAGCTAAAAAAGATGCTATAAATAGTAATGGTAGTAATATAAAATACTTTTTCATCTCGTAAAATAACTTTGCTGCAAATGTAATTAAATTATTTTTTTATTCTTGTATAACACTTAAGTTTATAACCGATTCGTATTCATTTATCTCTTTATATAATAAATTTATAAAGTTTATTCCCATAATTGCATAATAATAGGAGAAATTTTCTATTCTTTCCTGCCATGTTCCGTGAGGGAACAAGTCTGAATATAGTTTCTCAAAATTAGATACCATTTCTTTATGTTTTAATTTTTCTGCCTTATAAAAACGTTTATTTATTTTCTCCAAGCCGTTTAGCTGTTTTTTTTGTTGTGCAAGTATCATGTCTTTCCATGATGGGTCGGTTTGCACGGATTTTTCCAACAGGTCGGTGAATAGGTCGGTTAGTTGCTTTTCGTATCTTGAAAGATCAAATTTTATAGTAGTGCATTGTTCTACTAAAGATTGGATAATTTTTTCTTTAGGGATAAACAGTTCTTTTCCTTCCCAGTGAAATTTATCCATCTTCTTCTTTTGATTTTCGGTAATTAAAAGAATTGAATTTCTGGGTATTAGAATGGGGAATGGAAGATTCTGAATATCAAAATAGTGTTTTAATTCCAACCAGTAAGCAATTTCTGCGTTTCCTCCGATATAAGCGACATTTGGCAAAATAACTTCCTGATACACAGGGCGTAACAAGGCATTAGGACTGAATTTTTCAGGATTGTTCTCCAGTTCTTCGAGAATATCTTTTTGGTTAAAATTCTTACAGGTTCCTAAAATATAGTATTTTCCGTTAGTTTCATCTATCCGGTTTCTTATCTGGTTTTCATGATAGAAAAAGTTAATTTTTCGGGGATTCACCTGTATCTTATAATCAGATTTAAGTTTTTCTACGGTTTGGGAAATACTATGAAAAGATTTTTGCTCTTTGATGTCGTCCCGTACATAAGGAATAAATAATTTTTTCAGGGTTTTATTGTTTCCGTCTATAAAAAGTAATCCATATTCCTTAAATAACTCATGAACTAAGACACGGGTGGCATCTGCGAGATTATTTTCCGAAAAATAAGATTTCTCAATGATCTCCCAAAGTTTTTTCCCATTAGGAAAGTACTTTAATTTTTCTGAGAAATCGGATAAGATTTTTTTTCCTCCGGAAGTAGATATTTCGCCCACAAAATCCTGATGTTCTTCATTCCATTCAATTTTCTCTCCCCGAAAATAAAAGTGATTAATTTCCTTGAAATCATGATCTTCCGTTGCCATCCAGAACATGGGTACAAAATGAATTTCATTTTGTTGACGGTTCATGGAATCGCAAAGTTTGATGGTATGCAGTATCTTGTATAAGAAATACAGTGGGCCTGTCATTAGATTAAGCTGGTGACCGGTAGTTATCGTGACGGTATTTCCTAAAGAAAGTTTATAAAGGTTATCTTTTTGTTTTTCTGTTAGAGCCAGTTTATCCAGCTGAGAGGTTATTTCTGTTACAAGTTCTTTACGATATGGATAATGTGCAAGTTTTTCCTGAGCCTGCTTTACTAAATTGACGTAAGAAAAAGCCCGGTTATAAAAGGTCGTAAGAGATTCTTTCTTCGTCAGATAGTCTCTAATCAATAAAGATGTACCAAAGATTTCAGCAATGTCGATCTGATTTCTCACAGAGCAAATTTACAATAAAATTAGTAGAAACTTTAATCATAATCTTATACAGTCATGGAAAATAATTTAGTTTGAGGTGCATTTCGCATCATCCGAAGGTCAAAAGCCATACAGATATTTCGGATAAAAGAGCGACCTTTCTCCCTTACCACAATGGAATTTTCCTGTAATTCCAATAATCCGTCGGTTTCAAATTCTTTTAACCGTTCGATGATTTCAGGATACTTTTTTTCAATAATATTCTCTTGCCATTTTGTTTCCAACAGGCACATCAGGTTTAGAATATGTCTTCTTATAAACAGGTCTTCATCATTAAGAATATGTCCTCTGAATATGGGAAACTCATTATTTTCCAGTCTTTGATAATACTCTTCAATAGTTTTCACATTCTGGGCAAAAGCATACCAGCTATCCGAGATAGAGGAAACTCCTAAACCTATCATAACCTGAGTGGAAGAAGAGGTATATCCCATAAAATTCCTATGGATTTTTTTATTGATCATAGATTGATAAAGCGAATCGGTTTTTAGGGAGAAATGATCCATCCCTATCTCCAAATATCCCATTTTTTCCAATAGTTCTTTGCCTTTTTCGTAAAGTTCCCTTTTTTCTTCACCGCTCGGAAGGTCATCATCTTTGAATCCTCGTTGTCCAACCCCTTTTATCCACGGAACATGGGCATATGAATAAAAAGCAATCCGGTCGGGATACAGGCTTTCAGTAATTTTAATGGTATTGATAACTTTATCCAGATTTTGAAAAGGAAGTCCGAAGACCAAGTCATGGCTTATGCTTTCATATCCGATTTTCCTTGCAATTTCGGTTACCTTCCTGACGTTTTCCAGAGGTTGGATACGATGTATTGCTTTTTGTACCTCACTGTCATAATCCTGTACTCCAAAACTAACCCTGCGGAAGCCCAAATCGTATAAAATTTGTAAATGTTTCTGAGTTGTATTATTCGGATGACCCTCAAAGCTAAATTCTCTCTCCGGATGGATTTCTGCCCCAGAGAAGATGTTTTCCAGTAAGAATTTCAGATTTTCAGGAGAGAAAAAAGAGGGTGTTCCTCCTCCCAAATGAACTTCCCGTATTGTTGGCTTTTCAGTAAATAAATCCAGATAAAGTCGCCATTCTTTAAGGACAGCCTCAATATAAGAAGATTCGACATTATGTTGTTTGGTTACACGTTTGTTGCAGGCACAGAACGTACAGAGGCTTTCACAAAAAGGAAGATGTAAATATAAGCTGATACCTTCTTTTTTATTGCTTTCCCTGAAAGACCTTCGCAGGGTTTCTATCCATTTTTTTGTAGAAAAGCTACTATCTTCCCAGTAAGGTACTGTGGGATAACTGGTATATCTCGGTCCCGGAATGTTATATTTTTGTATTAGATTTATATTGGTCATGATTTTAATTAAATTTAACTCTTCACCTTATTATTATTTATATATTTCCTGCATGAATTAAAACCTTATCCGGAGTTAAAAGTAAGAGATTATCACTTATATTTCATAAAAATACATTAATTATTTTCTATTAACGGATTATACATCATAATAGCGTGATTCTCAGATACTAATTCTACCGTCTCTGCTTTGGTCTCTTTATGGGTTATTTTTTTCCATATTCTGTTATGTCGTGTGTATCCGCCCCACCATTGTTGCTTTATGAGATGATCGGTTTCATAAATCTCATAAGTATTTTCCAATTCTTGGGAACTGAGCAATTCCCCGTTCAGATAATCATCATCCAGCCAAAGATTAATTTTAAAAGGTTGGTTCGTATCGTTCTTTACCTGTAAGTCCACATAATTATACGATAAAGTCGCTCCACAGGCAAAAGGAATAGTACGGCTAATATCAGGAAAAACATCATATCCGTGCCTCCAACGTTCCCTGATGGTCAGTGGGCTGTGTAGAAACATCCAGTATAATAAATTACCTAACTGACAAAGTCCTCCTCCGGTTCCTTTTAATATCTGTCCGTTATGAAGAATTAACCCTTCCAAATATCCTTTGGATTTTGTCGGTCTTCCCACCATTTTCCAGATAGAGAAGACTTCACCCGGCTTGATAATAACTCCGGTAATATTCTTTATAGCTATTTTAAGATTCGTAACTTTATTATGTTGAAGTGCCATATCCACATCTTTTAAAGGGCGGAGTAGTAGCGACTTATGCGATATAATAGAAATATTATGATCGGAGGTGGAACGGACTTTGGCATAAATGGCGGAGTTGGAATACCATGCTAATTTCCGTTTAAAAATAAAGTATTCTTTCCCCAGAAATTTTCTTAGGGCGTTTCTATGCAGGGGCTTTTCAACGTTATGACGAGTATTCATAAAAAATATTTAACTATAAAATAGCTTCTCTTATTCTGACTAATCTTTCCAACAAACCCTCCAATGCATCCAGCTTAAGCATGTTTGCTCCATCGGATAATGCTTTGGAAGGCTCCGGATGGGTTTCAATAAATATCCCATCGGCACCTGTTGCAATTCCCGCTTTGGCGATGGTCTCTATCATATCAGGACGTCCTCCGGTCACTCCTGAAGTTTGATTAGGTTGTTGAAGAGAATGTGTAACATCCAATATCACAGGAGCATAGTTCTGCATGGTGGGGATACCTCTGAAATCGACTATCAGGTCGTGGTATCCGAAGGAGGTTCCTCTGTCTATGATGGCGTAATTATCATTTCCCGAATCTTTAATTTTTTGCGCTGCGAATTGCATAGCCTCCGGAGACAGGAATTGCCCCTTTTTCAAAGTGATGTATTTCCCTGTTTTGGCTGCGGCTACCAACAGGTCGGTTTGGCGTATTAAAAAAGCCGGTATCTGCAAGACATCCACATAGCGGGCAGCCAGATTGGCATGTTCATTTTCGTGAATATCCGTAGTGGTGGGAATATCGTATGTATCTCCTACCTTTTTTAATATTTCGAGTGATCTTTCTTCACCTATGGTCGTAAAACTGTCTACTCTCGAGCGGTTCGCTTTTTTAAATGAGCCTTTGAATATATAAGGGATTCCTAACTTATCGGTGATTTCAATTACCCTACCGGCAATATCCAAAGCCATTTGCTCGCCCTCAATGATACAGGGACCGGAAATTAATGTAAAGTTATTCTTATCCGTATTTTTTATCTTAGGAATAGTATATAAGCTGTTTCTCATTAGGTTCTTTATTCTATTTTACAAAATTACTACTTTTTAAATTAAAGTCAGTTCGGTTTAACACATTGTAATTTTTTGGATTGGAATACTTTATTAACCGTAAGCTTTATTGCCCGTAGGTCGCCGACATGCGGAAAATCAGGTGAAATGAGTATAGTTCCTCCATTTTTCCAGAACTTGGGACATATCCTCAGGCAGGTCAGCTTCAAAAAACATCTCTTTTTTTGTAACGGGATGAATAAAACCTAAAGTTCTTGCGTGCAGAGCCTGACGTGGAAGTATTTGAAAGCAATTTTCAACGAATTGTTTATATTTAGTGAAAGTAGTACCCTTAAGGATTTGATCACCGCCATATCGTTCATCATTAAAAAGAATATGACCCGCATATCTCATATGCGCACGGATTTGATGAGTCCTGCCTGTTTCCAAACGGCATTCAACTAAGGTAACGTATCGGAATCTCTCCAGTACCTTATAATGAGTTACCGCATGCTTTCCATGAGAGCCATCCGGAAAAACAGCCATTTGCATACGATTCTTTAAATCTCTTCCAATATGTCCGGTTATGGTTCCTTCATCCTCGTCAAAATTTCCCCATACCAAAGCCGTATAGACCCTTTGAGTTGTTTTATTAAAAAATTGTTTTGCCAGATGATTCATAGCATACTCATTTTTTGCTATGACCAATAGTCCTGACGTGTCTTTATCTATCCGGTGTACCAGACCGGGACGTTTTTCCATATCCGTACGGAAGTAAGGCAATTGGCTGAAATGATAAGCTAAAGCATTGACCAGTGTACCCTCGAAATTACCAAATCCCGGATGGACAACCATGCCTGCCTCTTTGTTTACGACCAGTAGGTCGTCATCCTCATATATAATATCAATAGGTATATTTTCGGGTATAAGGGCAGTATCTCTCGGAGGATGAGCTAAAACTACGGAAACCACATCATTAGGCTTTACCTTATAATTAGATTTAACAGGAGAACTATTTACCAGAATATTTCCGGCTTGGGCAGCCTGCTGGATTTTATTACGGGTTGAGTTCTCAATGAAGTTCACTAAATATTTATCTATGCGGACAGATCCTTGCCCCTTATCGACAACGATTTTGAAATGCTCATACATTTCATCTGCTTCGGTGTCTAAAAAAGAGGTATTTTCTATTTCTTCCATAAAGAGACCCAAGTTATTCTATGATAACTCTTTGAGGTTTGTTTGGCTCGGAGTTCCCGGAAGAAGCAGGAGCGTTATTATTTATTCTTTCGCTCGTGTCAACAGATGAAGAATCCTCACCGGAATCTTCTTCCGTATATTGTCTGTTAAAAGTTGCATCAAGATTTTGTATTTTATCCCTTAACTGTTCCAGAGGTTTTGAGCTGAGATATAGATCAATAGGCTGTCCCTGATCATAAACATAAGAAGGAGCCGGCACCTGATAGTAAACACGGGTGTTTTCCTTATCATCAGGGTCGTCATATATCACGGAACCCGAAGAAAACAGATTTTCGGAAATTATCTTTTTGGCTGTTTCTTCATCTAAACCGATAAGGCTCGGAACGGAAACATTTTTTGCCAGACCTTTAGCCAATACAATAGTTAGAGAAGAGAAACGAGGGAGGGTCACACCCGGCTGAATTTCTTTTCCTTTATATAAAAGTTTGAGGACGGTATTGGTCGCCAGACTGGGTTCATATATTGTATCGCTTATCTTAAGTCCGACGAGGTCTAACTGACTAAAAGCAAGGTATTTATACTTCCCTACAATATTAGGGACAGCAACCGGTTTCCATGTTTTTGCATTCGCCCTGATAAAAATCCGTCTTCCCTTTTTCACATTCGAGCCTATCAAAGGATAAATGTCTAAGATTTGATATGGTTTATATTTTGGGTCGTATTTAGAAGTATCTATTTCGTATTCCAGCTCACTTTCATCCAGTTTCACAACAGCCTGGTCTAATGTAAGATTGTTCAGGTTAGGAACTTCAACCTGAACTCCGTGGTTAGTATAGGCATTCAGCCAGAAGAAAGTTCCCTGTAAAAGACAAAAAAAGATAGCAATAGCCAGAGCTACGCTTACCCAGAATTGCCATGAACTTATGAGTTTTAAGATTTTCATACCTGTTTTTTACAAAGCAAATATATAAATAATAAAAATAATATAGTTTAATACGTAAAAATATGTTTAGTTTTGTACAAAGGCTTTTGACTTAAGTAAAAATAAATAATTTTGGAGTTATAAAATTTATTATGTTAACAGTTGGAATTGTAATGGGGGGATACTCGGATGAAAGTGTTGTTTCCTTGAAGAGTGGTGATTTTTTTTACTCTCAGATCGATAAATCGAAATATAAAGCATATAAAGTTCAGATATTAAAAGACGGATGGAATGTAGTGGCAGGAGAACAAAAATATCCGATAGACAGAGGAGATTTTAGTTTTACGGCAGAGGGGAATAAAATAACTTTTGATGTTTTATTGAACACCATTCATGGCACTCCCGGAGAAGACGGGTTAATGCAGGCATATTGGCAATTGCTGAATATACCTTATTCGGGATGTTCTTTTTACAGTTCAGCCTTAACCTTTAATAAAAAAGATACCTTATCCGTTTTAAAGAAGTTTGGTGTTGCTATGGCTAAGTCGGTTTACATAAACAAAGGAGAAAAAATAGATGTAGATTCTGTTATTTCACAGGTGGGATTACCTTGTTTTGTAAAACCCAATCAATCGGGGTCGAGTTTGGGAGTATCAAAGGTAAAAAGCGAAGAAGACCTTTTGCCCGCAACGGAGTTGGCTTTTAAGGAAGATAATGCAGTGCTGATAGAAAGTTTTTTAGAGGGCAGGGAAGTTCAGGTCGGAGTAATGAAATATAAAGGAGAAGTAATTGTAGTCAGTACGACGGAAATTATCTCACAAAATGAATTTTTTGATTATGAAGCAAAATATTTGGGAGCTTCGGAAGAAATAACTCCGGCAAACATCAGTGAGATACAGGATAAAAACATAAAAAAAGCGGCGGCTAATATCTATAAATCATTGGATATGACAGGTTTTTCCCGCTTAGATTTTATCATAGTGGGGGAAACTCCGTATTTTTTGGAGATAAATACAAATCCGGGTTGTTCGCCTGCAAGTATTTTTCCTCAACAAGTGAAACAGGCAGGATATAACTTTCCGGATCTGCTGGATAATGAAATATCACTGGCTATACAAAGATTTAATAATACTCAGGTTTAAACTTAAAAATTAATGGAAAGAATCGCAGTATTTCCCGGCTCTTTTGACCCCATAACACTGGGGCATTTCGACATAATAGAAAGAGCAGCCCCTTTGTTTGATAAAATAATAGTAGCCATAGGAAACAACTCTAACAAGAAATACATGTTCCCTTTAGAAAAGAGAATGGAATGGATAAGAGCAACCATAAAGAAGTTTCCAAATGTTGAAGCAGATTCCTTTGAGGGGCTTACTATTAATTATTGTGCAGAAATAAAAGCACCTTACATCATAAGAGGATTACGAAACCCCGCAGATTTCGAGTTTGAAAAAGCAATTGCCCACACAAACAGAACTTTGTCCAAAAAATCAATAGAGACAGTTTTCTTTTTAACTTCATCGGGGAAGTCCTTTATAAGCTCAAGTATGGTAAGAGAAATAATGATGTATAAAGGAGATTATAAAGTTTTGGTGCCTAATACTGTCAAAATATAAAATTTACCAACAATTCAATTGTAATATATTGACCGAATATATAATATATTGCCTGAATAACATAAATTATCATTAGGTCGATAATTGTGGCATAAATATTGTATGATTCAATTCATACACATAAAATTCACCGAAATCATTAAGTTTTGATCAAAAAAGGTTTTATTTAAACTTTTTTGTGGAATTTTTATAGACCGTTAAAAAATTTAATATATATACAGATGGAAAAACAACAATTAACTCAAACAAATTCTACAAGGAAAGTAAAAGGATTAAATCCTTTTATTACAATCTTTATCGTAATCGCAATCGGAGAATTAATTTATCATTTTGTGTTCGGAGCTCCTTCAAATTTCATAGGAGATACGACCGAAGGAAAGCCAAAAACCTTTATGGGGATCATCCATAAGGGGGGGGTCATCGTTCCTTTTTTGGTTTCTTTCCTGCTAATGGTAATAGTGTTTTCAATTGAGAGGTCCTTTGTTATCGGGAAAGCAGGCGGAACAGGAAGCCTGACAAGATTCGTAAATGAAATTAGGAAATTATTGGACAAAAATGAAATTAATGATGCCATAGCCCTTTGTGATAAACAGAAAGGTTCCATAGGAAATGTGGTAAAAGAAGGGCTGATATCATATAAATCTTTAGCCCATGATACCACTTTAGACAAAGAACAAAAGTTAGTTTCCCTAAATAAAACATTAGAAGAAGCTACCACTTTGGAAATGCCTATGCTGGAGAAAAACATGACCATATTGGCAACTATCGCTTCCATTGGTACCTTAATTGCCCTGATGGGAACGGTAATCGGGATGATCAAAGCATTCTTTGCCTTAGGAGACGGAGGCGGCTCGCCGGATGCAGCAGCTTTGTCCGTAGGTATCTCAGAAGCATTGGTAAATACTGCATTAGGTATTGGTACTTCAGCATTCGCCATTATAGCCTATAACTTCTTTACATCTAAGATAGACACGTTAACATTTAAAATAGATGAAGTAGGATTAAGTATTCAACAGTCTTTTGCAGCTCACCATTAATTTTTTAGCCAATAAGCGTCAAATTATATTTAATAATTTAAAAAAGAAAAATGGCAAGAGTTAAACCTAAAAGACATGGGATACATATTGATATGACGCCCATGAGCGATTTGGCATGGTTGTTATTGACATTCTTTATCTTGACCACTCAGTTCAAGCCCGAAGAAACCATAACAATAGAGCCACCGTCGTCAGTGTCCCAGATAAAAGTAAGAGACCATGGTGTAATGAAAATTTCCATTGCTTTAGACGGAAAGTATTACTTTTCGATGGATGAACAAAAATATAAAATTCCATTACTGAAAGCAATGGGTGAGAAGTACAACATAACTTTCACTCCTGAAGAACAAAAAGAATTTAAAGGTCTTAGTGATTTTGGAGTGCCTATTCAACAGCTAAAACAATATCTGCAACTGTCTGAGGCAGAAAGAGAAAAGGTGACGGTTCCCGGAATTCCCGGAGACAGCGCAAATTCTCAAATTACAGAATGGGTGTTTGAAGCAAGAGAACTGGCAAAACAAGCAGGAGATTCATTAGACTTGGGAATAAGGGGAGACATTAAAGCCCAGTATCCTGTAGTTAAAAATCTATTGACCAGGTTACAAGATAAAAACATGAATAAATTTCAATTGATTACATCCTCCGAAAGTGAATCGGAATAAGTGATCTATTATTGTTAACTAAAAAAAGAAATACATATGTCAGCAGGCGTAGATACAAGTAGTAGTGGAGGAGGAGATAAAGGAAAAGTACGGGCTAAGAAAATGACTCTTAACGTGGACATGGCTCCCATGTGTGATCTGGGATTTCTCTTAATTACCTTTTTCATGTTTACCACTACTTTCAGCAAGCCCAATATCATGCATTTAAATATGCCCCCGAAAATAGACATTCCTAATGACCAAAAACCGGAAATAAAGATAAAAAATTCATTTACCGTGATTTTAGGAAAAGAGGACAAAGTATATTGGCATCAATTGGAACAAGAAGATTTAAATTCTTCTACTTTGAATGAAACTAATTATTCAAAAGACGGAATCAGGAAAGAAATACTGAGAGCTCAAAAAGAAGCAGATCAGGATAAATTTACGGTGATAATAAAACCTACTGATGATGCGAATTATAAGAATTTGGTAGACATATTGGACGAAATGGAGATAACCCATTCGGAAAGATATGGAATTAAGGATCTTTCATCAAAAGAGGTGGAAGTGTATCAGGAAAAAACAAAATGATTAACGAAAAACAAAATAGAAGATGGCAGAAAATAGATTGAAGTCTTTGGAGGATATAATTTTTGAACATAAAAATAAAACCTATGGGGCTTACAGACTGCGAAATAACGAAAGAGGATATCTTGCTAAAGCCCTTCTTATAGGGGGAACGATTTTCGTTATATTTGTGTTACTATTATATTTCTATAACAGATGGGAGGCTAGTAGAAAAGAAGCGGATAAATCTGTAACAATAGAATTGGCAGATATTCAGGAGCCTGAAGAAGAAGAAATTCTTGAAGCTAAAGATGAGCCGCCACCACCGCCGCCACCGCCACAACAAGAAGAAGTAGCACAGGTAAAAATGATCATGCCCGAGCCTAAAAAGAATGTAGTGGAGGAAGAACCCCCACCCTCTGTTCAAGAGACAGAAAATAAAGCAATAGGAACCGAAAATAAGGAGGGAAGATCGACAAATGATGCAGCAGTTGCTAATGGTACACCTAATGAAGTTCCACCGGCTCCCCCTATTCCCCCGCCGCCAGATAATAAAGTATTTGAGAAGGTTGACGAGGACGCCGCATTTGAAGGCAAAGAAGGGGTGAGTAAATTTATTCACAAATACATAGACTATACCGATAGGGCTATTGATAACGGAACAGAAGGTAAAATAACCATAAGATTTGTGGTGGAAAAAGACGGAAGTGTTTCAGATGTTCAGGTTTTAGGTAAAAAACTGGGAGACGGTCTGGATGAAATAGCAATAAGTGCTATTAAGAAAACCTCCAAGAAGTGGACTCCGGGTAAGGTGAACGGTCAACCCGTGCGGTCTTACTTTAAAGTTCCTATTCACTTTAGATTACCACAGTAAGCAAGTAGTATGAAAATAATTTAAAGTTAATAAGACGGAGAATTTTTATAAAGTTTAGGAAATGAAGTGGTTAAGAAAAAACAGTTGGTTTAAATTACCGACTGTTTTTTATTTTTGGTGCGGTTATTGGTTGAGATTGTATATAAGATAAAAATATTTAATGTATTTTTGCATGTCACACATAAAAACCACAAGTTTATGAAAAAAACGTTTTTAATACTAAGTTTCTTATTTATTTTATTCTACTGCAAGTCACAGGTAAAAATCATGCCTGAGCCTAAAGAGAATGTAGTGGAAGAAGAGACCATAACGCCACTGCCAGATAATAAAGTATTAGGAGCTGAAAATAAGGAGGAAAATGAGACAAGTGGTACAACGGCTCCCCCTGTTGTGTCGCCGTCAATATTTACATATGTTGACGAGGAAGCCAAATTTAAAGGCGGAGGATTGAAAGAGGCGAGTGAATTTATTGCTAAAAACATGAAGTATACCAAAAAGGCTATTAAAAACGAAACAGAAGGTAAAATACTTGTACGATTTGTGGTGGAAATAGACGGAAGTGTTTCAGATATTCAGGTTGTAGGTAAAAAACTGGGAGACGGTCTGGATGAAATAGCAATAAATGCTGTTAAGGAAACTGATAAGATGTGGATTCCGGCTAAATGGGAAGGTCAAATCGTGAGGTCTTACTTTAGAATTCCTATTACCTTTAGATTACCTATTCCCATTAGATTACCCGGAGTAAGCAAGTAGTATGAAAATCAAGCCTTTCAGGCTTCTGCTTGCGACACTCATTTTGGTGTAGTAAAAATTATATAAAATATTTACCATCAAATAATTACAGAACAAGGCTCTTGGAAGTGTCAAAGTCAGGTGGGGTTATTGGTTGAGATTGCATATAAGATAAAAAATATTTAATGTATTTTTACATGCCACAAACATAAAAACCACAAGTTTATGAGAAAAACGTTTTTAATACTGCTAAGTTTCTTATTTATTTTATTCTCCTGCAAGCGAGAAGAAGCAGAACAGGTAAAAATGAGCATGCCTGAGCCTAAAAAACATGTAGTGGAAGAAGAGACCATACCCCCTGTTGAAGAGACAGAAAATAAAGCATTAGGAACCGAAAATAAGGAGAGAAAAGCGACAAATGATGCAGCGAATGGTACACCTAATGAAGCTCCTCCGGCTCCTCCTATTGCGCCGCTGCCCTCGAATAAAATATTTACAGAGGTTGACGAGGAAGCCAAATTTAAAGGCGGAGGATTGAAAGAGGTGAGTAATTTTATTTTAAATTACCTGAACTATACCGATAGGGCTATTGATAACGGAACAGAAGGTAAAATAATCATACGATTTGTGGTGGAAGAAGACGGAAGCATTACAGATATTCAGGTTGAAGGTAAAAAACTGGGAGACGGACTGGATGAAATAGCAATAAATGCTGTTAAGGAAACCGATAAGATGTGGACTCCGGCTAAAGTGGATGGTGAACCCGTGCGGTCTTACTTTAGAATTCCTGTTACCTTTAGAGTACTCCAGTAAGCAAGTAGTATGAAAATATTTTAAAGTTAATAAGACGGAGAATTTTGCAGAGACGCCCAATTTGCACAACGATGATGACGTAGAGACGTCCCAACTTGGGCGTCTCCACCTAAACATAATCACCTGCACATTAGATTATTACCCCCCCTCTATGCGTGGCATCTTTGCCCGAATTGCACAACAATGATAACGTGAACGATATAACGTGGAGACGCCCAAGTTGGGACGTCTCTACCTGAACGTCCTGATTTTGATTATGCGACACTCAATTGG
>JAISSC010000209.1 GCA_031273305.1 Flavobacteriaceae bacterium | reverse complement strand
GGAAGAATTATTATCAAAAAAATGCAACTCCTGTAAACTAATTGCAGGACTAATTTTTAATTGTAAATTTGTAACAGGATTTAACTATTAACTTGTAAACTTTTTTTAGGACGAGTCAGACATTTCTTTATCTATATTAAACCTTTTGCAAAGCCAGAAAGAAAAATACCAGACGGAGAAAACAACCGCTACGGATTGTATCAACCCCAATGCCCCTGCTTTCATTATATCCTGAAAGATAATGGTTGCGCCTAAGAACACCAACCCTGTTTTTACATATAATTCTGAGGACAGGCAGCCTTTCAGCCAGTCCGGTACTCCTATAAAATTATTGATTACCAATCCTATAAGCAAACAAAATATTACGGCTTCCAATCCCCAGTCATTCATAACCTCATTCCCTCCGATTATCATGGCAAGAACGGTCAGGACAAACAAGACCGGAAAACCTTTTATCGCCCCAACGGATCTTCCCTGTAAAAGAACAGCAATAAGCAATACCACATAAGACACAATGAAAACAACTAAAAACTCCCGAAGATTTTTCCCTGAAAGAATACCCTCAGAAAGTAACTCACTTCCGTTGCTCCATTTTAATGTCGGCCAGCCCAATACATATTCAAGTAAGGAAAATAACACAACACTAATCAAAATGACCAATCCGCTAACAACCGTAGCAGTCCAGTCTTCCGTCAAACTTAATCTTTTCATCATTAAGGGTTTAAAGTTCTTTTTATACTAATTTGTTTTCTGTGAAGACAGGACAAATTTAACAATTCCTACCAATATAATAGGAATTATGCCGATATTTTTTATTACCGCAGATTCAACTACCTGAATGCAACATTTAGCTAAGTCATACACCTGTTTTTTAGTTTTGGGTGTGCCCCTGTCGGGTCGGGCTATCCGTGTAGGGACGTCCCTGTGTGGGCGTCTATGTGGGCTTTCCACTACTATCCCTCACGCAGGTCAGTTCCTTATTCATTCATTGTTCTATATCCCAATCAAGGTAGAGACTTCCCAATTTGGGTGTCTTCACGTTATTATAGTTAACTTTTTTTGCTTTTGATAATTGAACCTGCATACTAGTGATATTATGTCGATTCGTGAGACTATATTTACAAAAAAATGTACTTTTGCATCATTGTAGAACGTATGAAGAATATTAGGAATTTTTGTATCATTGCGCATATAGACCATGGAAAAAGCACATTGGCGGATCGTTTGTTGCAGCAAACCAAAACCATCTCTGACAGGGAATTACAGGAACAAACTCTGGACGACATGGATTTGGAGCGGGAACGAGGTATCACCATTAAAAGCCATGCTATTCAGATGGAATACGAATATAAAGCAGAAAAATATATCCTCAACCTTATTGATACTCCGGGACATGTGGATTTTTCCTATGAAGTTTCCCGCTCCATTGCCGCCTGTGAAGGTGCGCTCTTAATTGTAGATGCCGCCCAAAGCATACAGGCACAAACTATCTCTAATTTATATCTGGCTTTGGAACACGATTTGGAAATTATCCCCGTCCTGAATAAAATTGACCTGCCCTCCGCCAACCCTGAAGAAGTTACGGATGAGATCGTAAATTTATTAGGATGTAAACCTGAAGATGTGCTTCGGGCAAGTGGAAAAACAGGAGAAGGAGTTGCAGAATTACTGGAACAAATAGTAGAAAGAATTTCACCCCCTTCGGGAGACCCCAATGCTCCTTTACAAGCCTTGATATTCGATTCTGTGTTTAATCCTTTCCGAGGGATAGAAGCATTCTTTAAAGTGGTGAACGGAAGCATTAAGAAAGGTCAGAAGGTAAAATTCATGGCTACGGGAAAAAGTTATGATGCCGACGAGATTGGAACCTTAAAGTTGAGTCAGGTTCCCAAAAACGCCATTCAGTGCGGAGATGTAGGGTATATCATCAGTGGGATAAAAGAGGCTCGTGAAGTGAAAGTAGGAGATACTATTACTTCTGTCGAAAATCCTGCACAATCTGCCATTGAAGGGTTTGAAGAGGTAAAACCTATGGTATTTGCCGGAATTTATCCTGTTGATACGGAAGAATACGAACTTTTGCGTTCCGCATTGGAAAAACTACAACTCAATGATGCTTCTTTGGTTTTTGAACCGGAATCTTCTGCGGCTTTAGGGTTTGGTTTCCGTTGCGGATTTTTGGGAATGCTTCATATGGAAATAATTCAGGAACGTCTGGAACGAGAATTTAAAATGACGGTTATCACTACGGTTCCTAATGTTTCTTATAATGCCTACCTGAAAAAAAATCCGGAAAAAGCAACTCCCGTACATAATCCTTCCGAACTTCCCGAACCTACAATTTTGGACAGGGTAGAAGAACCGTATATCAAAGCATCCATTATTACAAAATCCGATTTTGTCGGTACTGTAATGACCCTCTGCATCGAAAAAAGAGGAGAAATAGTTAACCAGTCTTATCTGACCACAGACCGGGTAGAGTTAATTTTTCAGATGCCTTTGGCAGAAGTAGTATTTGACTTCTACGACCGATTAAAAACTATTTCTAAAGGATATGCTTCTTTTGATTACTCTCCGACCGGAATGAGGGCATCAAAACTGGTGAAAGTGGATGTACTTATCAACGGGGAACCGGTTGATGCTCTTTCAGCCCTTATCCATCAGGATAATGCGTATAACATAGGTAAAAAAATGTGCGAAAAGCTCAAGGAACTAATTCCGCGACAGCAGTTCGATATTCCTATTCAGGCAGCTATCGGGGCTAAAATCATAGCCAGAGAGACCATTAAAGCGTTGAGGAAAGATGTTACGGCTAAATGTTATGGAGGAGATATTTCCCGCAAAAGGAAGTTATTGGAAAAACAAAAAGAGGGCAAAAAGAGAATGCGGCAGATCGGCAGGGTTGAGATTCCTCAATCTGCGTTTTTGGCTGTACTGAAAATTAATGATTAACTATAAAAATTACCATAACCGGATTATATTGTTCAAGTAGACCCGCCTAAGGTAAAACCGACTAAACCTTATGTGATTTTTAGAGTAAGAGCTTATAAAACATAATTCTTCATACCCGGATGAAAAAGAGGATAAAAAGAAAAACAGGAAGAAATAAAATCTCATATAAGGTTTATTACTGGCTCACCGGTATTATTGTATTTATCTCGCTTATATTCTTCTTCCGAACGACCTTAGCCATGTATTATTATACTATAAAGGAAAAGTTTGAGGTGAATGAACATGGATACTCAGATTTGGAAAGAAGTCAAAAAGTATCCGAAACACAGAAAATACAAGCCGTACTTCAAAAATATCGGGGGAATGCCTTTGGGTTGGATATTAGCCGACATCAGGGGAGTATAGTCTGGGACAGCGTAGAAGTAATAAAAGACGGATTTCCTATTTCTTTTGTCTTCGTACGGGCTACTCAGGGGGCATTTAACCGGGATGCTTTCTTTAAAAAAAATTGGGCTAACCTCACGAAGAAGAACATAATCAAAGGAGCCTATCATTATTATGATGTGAATAGAAATTCTACGGCTCAGGCTAAAAATTTTATTGCTACCGTGACCTTACAAAAGGGAGACCTGCCTCCGGTACTGGATGTTGAAGAATTGCCTAAAAATCAGTCTCTGGAGTTATTGAAAAAAGGAATACTCAACTGGTTACAAATAGTGGAAGATGAATACAAGATAAAGCCCATTATCTATTCAAATGATGCTTATTTTATCCACCATATCCCTGATTTAGACCTAAGCGACTACCTTATTTGGGTTGCCAATTATAATCCCAGAGAAAATCCCATACATCCGAAATGGTCTTTTTGGCAGTTTACGGAAAAAGGGATTGTAAAAGGAATCTCACAAAATTTTGTGGACATCAATGTGTTTAACGGAAATCAGGATAAATTGAAAGAGCTTACTATAAAATAAAGCAAGAACTAAACCCGAATAAAAAGTGTCTCAGTTCTTATCCCGAACTCACGTTATTTATTATCTCACACCGATATATACTTCCATTTCCGCATGTTCAATATCCTGAGATTTTTCCTTATATACGTCAAAATCAGTTCCGTATTTTCTGTTCAGAACAGAATCATTAGCCCATATTTCTGCCCATACATCGGCAATAGAGGAAATCTCTCCTCTAATAGTATATTTCAGATATTCTCCTTCTTCAATCAAACATCCGGTTAATCCTTCGGGGATAAATCCTAAAAATGGCACTTTATACCCAATGATGGCAGTATATTCCCCTGTATAATCGGATTCATAATCGGTATAAACACAATATATATCTCCGGAAATTATATTAGGAATTTGTGCATGGACATTTTCCAGATAAAATCTTTCCCATAAAACTCCCAAATCAACAGAGGCTTCTCCGTTCTTATTGGAAGTTCTCACAGAAATCCCTACGATAGCAATTGATTCTACGTTTTGTTTTTTTTGCATAATTCCTAACTAAAAGACGCTCAACAAGCTACAAAAATTTGATAAGATCATCATATCTTAAGCTAAAATTATTTTGCCTGCCAAAAACAACGTTTAGGAGAAACAATCAGACCTTCGTCTTTTAATTTTTTCATAGCCTTGTCCACTTCCTTGCGTTCCAGTCCGGTTAATTCGGTAACTTTCCCTGCATTTACCGGTTCTTTTGCTTTTTTAATAGCACCTAATACTTTATCTTTTGCTTCCATAATTATTTGTTTAAATTAACCTTATAAAATTACGAAAAAATCAGATATTAATCTTCTTCGAGTCTACAAAAAACATAAAAAACAATCCTATGATAAAGGCTATGGACATGGCTAAAACAGAATATCGCATATTTCCTGTTACATCTATCAAATATCCGTAGGTGAAAGACCCGACAACAATGGCACATTTTTCGAGCACATCATAAAAACTGAAATAGGTGGCTGTTATATTCCGGTCTTTTTCGGGAAGCATTTTACTATACGTGGAACGTGACATCGCCTGTATTCCTCCCATAACCAACCCGACTAATCCGGCTACTATATAAAAATAATATTCGATGTACGGATTGGTTTTATCCAGAAAAAAGCCGGCAAAACAAATTCCTATCCATATACAAATGCAGATAATCAAAACCATCTTATTTCCTGTCTTTTTAGATAATGCAGAGCAGAGATAAGCTCCTATAATGGCTACTATTTGAGTTACCAATATGGATACGATAAGTTTATTGCTCTCCAGATTTATCTCATTGGAGCCGAAAAGAGCTGCCATAAGAAAGATAGTCTGTATTCCGATAGAATAAAAGAAAAAACTTATCAGGAAAAGCCGAAGGTTCTTTTCTTCAAAGAGTTCGGATTGTATTTTTTTCAGAGTCAGAAAACTGCTAAAAATAACACTTCTTTTCTTTATACCCTCTACTTTCGGGTTATCAGGCAGATTGGCAAAGGTGTACTGAGCAAACCCAAGCCACCACAAGCCTGTTAAAACAAAACTTAATCGTGTATACAGGATTTTATCTTCAGCGGGAGCAATGCCTTCAATTAAGAATAAACATAAGACCAGTAGAAGAACTGCCCCCAGATAGCCCATAATATATCCTTTTGCAGAAATCTTGTCTTGTTGATCCTCCGTAGCAATATCGGGAAGATAGGAATTGTAAAACACCAAACTGCCCCAAAACCCGATGCTTGCCATTACATTGAGGATAAGCCCATACATGATTTGAGATTTGTCCGTAAAAAAGAAGAGACCGATACAAGATAGAGAGCCTAAATAGCAGAAGAATTTTAAGAATTTCTTTTTGGCTCCCGTAACATCTGCAATGGAAGAAAAAACAGGGGAAGAAAAAACCACAAAGATAAAAGACAGGGTTAAGGAATAACTGAATAATGCATCCGGAGCAAAATGCATACCGAAAAGCTCTATCGGGGCGTGGACAGGTTCTTCATACCATACATCCTGATAATCATTGTAAACTTTTTTATAAGAATCCGTAGTTAAAATGGAATAATAAACAGGAAATATGGTTGAGGTTATTACCAGAGAATAAACAGAATTTGCCCAGTCGTAAAACGCCCATGCTCTGATCGTTTTAGGATCATTTTTTATAAGATTCACATCCGAAGATTTTATTATATTAGAAAAGAGAACTTATCTCAAAAAATTAACGATCACTACAAAATAACGGTTACTTTGAATTAAGCCTTCTTTACAAACTCAGTTCTGATAACCATCATGATATTGTTTACTTTACCTTCAATTTCGTCTTCACTATCGGTAAGCCTGATACTCTTTATTTTAGCACCCATTTTTATCGGAGAAGAAACTCCTTTGGGTTTTAATGTTTTAGTGATTATCACTGAATCTCCGGCTTTTAAAAGGGCACCGTTACAGTCTTTTACTTCCATAAAGTATTTTTTAATTGTGGGTAAATATACGTTTTTTAAAATAAACTACTAAGCAGAAACTGTTTTTACGCAGAGCGTAGCGAATTAGCTGAACAAGCGTTCGTTACGCTCTTTTTTGTGTTGTTTTGCCACAGGTGAAAATACATATTTTCGCAGAACAGCGCAGGAGATGCGTTACTATCTCGTTACTTGAATAAAGATGAAGATTGATTCATAATCGGTTTTTATTCAGCGAATTGCTTAGATTTGCATACCGTCCGATAACTCAATGATAACTAATTTTGTAACCAAAAAACATTGAGTTTGCGATCAACATTTAAAGTATTATTTTACGTAAAGAAAGGCAGCGAGAAACCCAACGGTAACCTGCCTTTGATGTGCCGTATTACAGTAGACGGCGAAGTTAAACAATTTAGCTGTAAAATGGACATTTCGCTACGGCTGTGGGATGTGAAAACCAATCGTGCTTCGGGAAAGAGCGTAGATGCGCAGAAAATTAATCTCGCTATTGACCGAATTCGTGTAGAGGTAAACCGCCGTTATCAAGAACTTATGCAAACGGACGGCTACGTTACCGCCACCAAGCTGAAAAACGCCTATCTCGGAATCGGAGTAAAACAGGAAACTTTACTAAAACTATTTGAACAGCATAATGCCGAATTCGAAAAGAAAGTAGGTTACAGTCGCGTAAAGGGTACTTTCGCCCGCTATCGAACAGTCTGTAATCACATTCGGAAGTTCCTGCCCTCTACCTATCATCGGGACGATATACCGCTAAAAGAAGTCAATCAGAACAAGGGGGTTAGGAGGTAATAAATAAATTTTCATCTCAAAATACATAAGAATTCGAAAAATAATTCTAATTTTGCAAATAATGGGTCAAATCAAAAATGGTAAAACCTAAAATATGGCAAGTTTCGGAAACTATATTAAAACTGAAAGAGAAAAGAATACTTGGACACAAACAGAGTTTGGTGCTAAAATTGGAATAAACTCAAGTGCCATAAGTAGGATAGAAAATGGAACAAAAAACATTAGTAAGTCTAAACTTGTTATACTTGCCGAAGTATTCAATGTTGATTTGCAAATATTGATAGATATGTACTATGCAGATAAATTTGCAAAGGAGGCATGTGAAAATAATTGTTCAGAAAATGTATTTGTTGAGGCAGCAAACTCCGCAAAATATATGAGAATAAAAGAGGCGAAGCAATACGAATTAAAATTTTAATTGTTATGAGCGAAGAGTTGTTACAAAGGGATTTAATAAATAATCCTGAAAAAATAGGCAAGTGGGAGTTCCGAAATATTGGAGCTACTACTCTCAATGCTCTAAAAAACGCTGGTATTATACCTAAAAAAGAATATAAGGGGTTTGAGAAAAGGAAGCCAGATGGTATAATTACTGACAAAAAGCAAGTTATCGCAGTTGTAGAAAATAAAAATATTTCAACATTTAAGACAAAGAAACAACGTGAAACAGCATATAAACAAGGCTTGGAAGTTGCTCAAGTATTAAATGCCAAAATTCTAATACTTACAGATACTATTACTACAATATGGGTTAATGCACTCAATGGTGAAGAGATTATTGATGAAAAGGGACGTGAACTTAAAGAGATATTTAATCCCAAAAATTCCGATTTAGAGAAGCTAATTCAACAAATAGTAGATAGTATTGATAAAGAGAATTCTCAAATAAGAGAACCTCGACTTAAAGATCCAACAAGGTTAGCAAAAAGTGTATGGCAAGATTTGTGGATGGCAGCAGGAGCTACTGCTGAAAATTGCCTATATACCTTTGTAGAGTTGTTTATTTTTAAATATTTAAGCGATTTGGATGTCCTGAAATCTCATGTTAACTATGATTTTATTATGTCTATGTTTAATAGTGAGAGCGAAGATGAGGTTTTAGAGTATTACGCAAAAACGGTACGCCCACACATAAAAAAACTTTTCCCAGCAGGGAGCAAGGACAATACTACAATAATTAACGGGACTATATTTGTTAGTAAAGATGAGTTAGCTGTTGCTGGATATGGAACCGTTTTTCATACTATCTTGAAAAAGTTTGGCAATGAAAAAGATGGGGGTGGAGAATTTAAGAATATTGATAAGGATTTTAAGAGCAAACTGTTTGAAACATTCCTAAAAGAGAGTATCAGTAAGAAAAATTGGGGGCAATATTTTACGCCATTAAGGGTTGTACGAGCCATAGTAAGAATGGCAGAATCTGAAATAAAAGATGGCATCTCAATTTGCGATCCAGCTTGTGGCGTGGGAAAATTCTTGCTTGAACCCTTGCTGATTAATAATAATATTGAACATTTTTATAGCGTTAAAAAAGGGAAATTAGAGCAGAAAATAAATCTAATCGGTATTGATAAAGGTTTTGACAAGGAAGAGCAAAAAACAATCATACTTGCCAAAGCAAATATGCTAATTTATATGTCAGATATGATTAGAAAGAATTCTGACTTAACTACTCAATTTGCAGATATATTTAATGATACATTTGAGTTAAAAACGAAAAATATTCTTGGTACTCTACGCGATGTAGATTATGAGGGAAAAATAGATTTAATACTCACAAATCCGCCCTACGTAACAACAGGTAGTAGTAATCTTAAAGATGAGATAGTAAAAAGTGGGCTTTCATCTCATTATCCTATTAATGCTATGGGAGTTGAGGGATTGTTTATGGAGTGGATTATTCGTGCACTAAAGCCCGGAGGAAAGGCATTCATTGTAGTCCCTGACGGCATATTTAATAGGCAGAATGATAAGAATTTACGCCAATATATATTGGATGAATGCTTTATTGACGGAATAATTTCTTTACCATTAAAGACTTTTTTTACAACACCAAAGAAAACTTATATTCTTTGTGTTACAAAGAAACAAAGCAGAAACATTAAGCAGACAGACCCTATATTTACTTATTTAGTGAGTGAAATGGGCGAAAGTCGAGATGTCTATCGTTTTGAGATCACCGAAGATGATTTAACATCTGCTGTAGATTGGTTTAATCAATTTAAGAATGCGCGGAAATCATTTCGCTCTGATGATAAAAGATGTAAAATTCAACCTATTGAAAAGTTCAATGCAGACAATCATTGGAGTATTGACCGATGGTGGACAAAAGAAGAGCAAATAGCATTAGGGATTGCAGAGGAAGATAAAGTTACAACGCTGATTGATTTTAGTGATTTAGTTTGTGATGTTTCCGATACTCTTAAAGAATACTCTGACCTGTTAAAAGAAGTTGCTGAAAAAAAAAAGACTATAAGTAACTATAAGGAGATTAAGCTTACCGACGAGAAGTATTTTAATCTTTTCATCGGCAAACGACTGTTGAAAAAGGATTTAATCCACATAAAAGGTACTATTCCTATTTATAGTGCCAATGTAAATTCCCCAATATCTTTTCATACTGAAAGTAATATTAAAGACTTCTCAAATAATTTTGTTATTTGGGGTATTGACGGAAATTTTGAATATAATTTCATTCCGAAGAACACCCCATTTGTCACAACAGATCATTGTGGTGCAATAAGGATATTAAGTGATGATATTTACCCTGAGTATTTAATGATTCAACTCGAAAGAGGTAGACATAAATATGGATTCGATAGGGGGCTGCGATCATCTCTTAAAAACATGCAAGAAGTTTCCATCGATATTCCTTTTAATAAAAATGGAAGTATTAATATCGATAAACAGAAAGAGGTTATTGAGAAATATGAGTACATATTAAATCTAAGGAATAAAATTATCGAATATAAGAAGCAGATGGAGAAACTAAATATAGAGACTTTTTCTAACAATGATAAAATCATAACGAAAGATATTGGTGAGTTATTTGCAAAAAATCAAGGAAACTCTTTTTATACAAAGAAAAGAGTTATAGGGAATGGTTGGCATGGCGATATTCCTGTTTATTCCTCAAATACTCAAGATGATGGATTGTTAATGAGAATGAATTTTGATAATATAAATCCTCGAGATTTATATTATCAGCGGTGTCTGACTTGGTCTATTGATGGCTATGCAGGCAAATTATTTGTTAGGAATAATGACAATATTACTAATTCAAGGGATGAGAAGTATTATTTTACTATTAATAACCACTGTGGAATATTATTGCCATTGGTCAAGAATCTTAATCTTGAGTATATTAAATTCATATTGCAACCTATTTTTTTTGAAAGATCAAAAGGATATGGCAATAAGAAATTAGGCAACAACCAAATTGAAAATATCGGCATCCCAATTCCTATTGATAAGGCTGGAAATTTTGATTTGGAAGCTCAGACTCTTTATGTTGAAAAATATAAAAAAATAGAATCGCTAAAAAAGAATATATCTGAGGAATTGGATAAGATATTAGAAGTTCATATTAATTTTGAATAAATCCAAGAAGAATCTATTCTATTTTCGCAACCTTCGTCCGTCATAGCAATGAAAAGCGATATAACTGACATCTATTTGGTAGCAAGTAAGTTTTGTGAGTAATTTGAATTTTTTATAACCTACTCACAACAAATAATTCTTTATTATCTGAACACAAAGGTATATTCCAAGAACGAAACGTCAACACCAAGCCCTACGGGTTTTACAGAAAATCTCCACGCCTACACTGCGCTTCGGGTAGTATTTTCCGTAAAAGTGTTGTCTTATTCGTTCTTTCCATAAGAGAGGTGTTTACCAGATAAAAAGGAAAAATATATACTTGAAATCCCCAGAAAATTACTTACCTTTACAACCGAGTTATTTGACAGTATAGCACCGCAAATCGCTGAAATACGCACGGTTACTAACTCGTTACCTCTGAAATTCAAAAACTCTGCGAAAGGTTTATTCCTCAATTGGTTAAGTCAAACTGATGATAATCTAAAATAAATTAGGTCAGGAGGATAAAAAAATCCCGAACTTTGAAAGGTGAATTACTAAAGATACTAAGATAAAATATGACTAATAAAGAAGTAAGGAATCTCCACCCTAAAGAACTATGGAACCGTTTTGCGGATTTGAACGCCGTTCCGCGTCCGTCTAAAAAAGAGGAAAAAGTAAGAACATTGATTAAAGATTTCGGACATTCTCTGAAATTGGTGACATTGGAGGATGAAACGGGAAATGTGTTGATTAAAAAACCGGCAACCTCAGGATTTGAAAACCGTAAAAAGGTAATATTACAGTCTCATCTGGATATGGTTTGCCAGAAAAACAGCGGTGTAAGTTTTAATTTTGAAACGGATGGAATTAAAATGACCGTGAACGGAGACTGGGTACATGCAATAGGGACTACATTAGGGGCAGATAACGGAATAGGGGTAGCTGCCCTAATGGCTGTTTTAGCTTCTGACACCATAGAACATCCGGCTATTGAGGCTTTGTTCACTATTGATGAAGAAACCGGAATGACCGGAGCGTTCGGATTAAAGCCCGGATTTTTATCCGGAGATATTCTATTGAATCTGGACACCGAAGAAGATGACGAAATTGATATAGGTTGTGCCGGAGGAGTAGATGTAACGGCTACTGCCGGATATGGAGAAATAGAAATTCCGAAAAATTATCAATCGTATCTTTTAATTTTAAAAGGATTGCACGGAGGTCATTCAGGTATGGAAATTCATAAAGGTTTGGGGAATTCCAATAAACTGCTAAACCGATTTTTGTTTGAATTTTTAGATTACGGTATACGGATGGTCTCTTTTGACGGGGGAGGATTACGAAATGCCATTCCGCGAGAAGCACAGGCGGTTTTTTCCATTTCAGAGGATAAGCAAAATGAGGTAGACGCTCGATTCCGACAATTGAAAAAAGATATATTGGCTGAATATGCTTCTATTGAGGAAAACCTGATCATAGAATTAACTCCGACAGAGCAGGCAAAAATGGCACCGGATTTTGATGCAGGACAGAAATTCATTTTGGCATTACAGGCAGCCCACAACGGAGTATTCCGTATGAGTCCGGATATTGAAAATTTGGTAGAGGCTTCTAATAATATTGCCCGCGTGGAACTGAAAGAGGGAAAAGCTGCGGTTCTTTGCTTAACCCGTTCCTCAGTGGAAAGTTCCAAATCATGGGTTGCAACCTCCTTAAAGGCAGTTTTTGAACTAGCGGAAATGAGAGTGGAATGTACAGGTTCTTATCCGGGATGGAAACCCGACCCAAATTCGGAAATTCTAAAACTGGCAGAAAGCATTTATGAAGAACTAAACGGGAAAAAACCATCGGTAATCGCCTGTCATGCCGGATTGGAATGTGGAATTATCGGAGAAAAATATCCGGATATAGAAATGATCTCTTTTGGTCCTACTATTAAAGGAGCACATTCTCCTAAAGAAAAAGTGAGCATTTCTTCTGTACAAAAGTTCTGGATTTATCTTCAGGAGATATTAAAGAACATTCCTGTAAAATAAATTGCCCAAAGATGATTAAGTATATAAAGTATAAGGATATAGATTTTAATAAATATGATGATTGCATTAAAAACGCTGTTTTTTATTCTGTATATGCGGAATCATGGTATCTTAAATGTACTTGCACAAAAGGTTTCGACGTATTAATTTATAAAGATTATGAAGCAGTGATGCCTTTACCGTTACAGAAAAAAATCTTTTTTAAATGGATAGCTCAGCCAAAATTTTGCCAACAATTAGGAGTTTTTTATCGAAATAAGATAAGTCCTGATACTTTCAGGAAATTTGAAAATTTTCTGCATAAATTAAATGTAAGGGGTTATAATTTTAACGAGGAAAACACAAAGCATTTCTCTCCCGAAGGAGTACAAAAGGTAAATCAGGTTTTATTGCTAAATAAAGACTATCCTGAAATTTACAGATCGTTTAACAAAAACAGAAAAAGAAATTTTAGAAGAAAAAGTAAGGAAATTTTATATATTGAAGAATATTTCAATGCGGAAGAGTATATAAACATGGTGGAAGAAAATCAACCGGAATTATCAAATAAAAACGATAATAAGACGGTGAAAAAACTCTTTTATGCTTTTAAACAGCGAAACAAGGCAGCTTTTTTAGTTGTAAGAAATCAGGAAGATAGAATTCTCATTTGGGCTGTTTTTGTAGAATCAGGGAATAGAATTATTTTATTAATGTCTGTCAGGAGCAACAAAGAAGAAACAAAAAGTTCATACACATCTTTATTGATTAATCATATAATAGAAAACAACAGCAATTCGGATAAAATTTTAGATTTTGAAGGTTCTATGATTCCCAAAATTAATTCTTTTAATGAGAGTTTTGGGGCTACAACTAATCTATATACAACCTATAAAAATATGAAAAGATTTGATATAATTAAAAAGATGGTTAAAAAATAGACCCCGCAGATTCAACTCCTGACTTTGACTATGCGACATCCATTTTGGTATTGCAAAAATTATAGTATTCTGATTGTCAGCTGATTGTCAGTCCTGCCTTTCAGGCAGTTGTCCGGGAGGTTGCTCTCTCCGCAGGTCGCTGACCTACGGTTATGAAAATCAAGCCCTCCGGACTTTGCTAACTATCGTCGTTGTTGGGATTGTTGGTGTACACCTGCCCTTGCGTGGCTGCTTCGCTACTGTTTTTGCGAGGAGGCACGACGTGGCAATCTCATTATAAACAGTAGATTGCCACGCTCCACTGCGTTTCGCTCGCAAAGACAGCCGTAACTTTATGTGTATTAATAGGTTATATTACATACCTACCGGTAGGTATGTAATAACAAATAAGTTTAGACGCCCAAAACCTAAAAAATAAGTGAATAACCTGACCAATTATTGCTTTTACTAATTGAACCTAATTAGAAACCGGATTTGTGCATTAAAATAAGTCTACAAACTTATCACCAATTTCGGTAATTAAAAATTAAAGTTTTTAACCTATATTTGTTAATAAAAATTAGAGTAATTCTTTGTGTTTTTTTTCAATACTTAAACATATAAACTTACTTTTGCTTACGGAACGAATAATTAAACTAAAATACAAAAATATGTCAACATATGTTGTAGTCGGCTTGCAATGGGGAGACGAGGGAAAAGGGAAAATAACGGATGTTTTAGCGGAGAAATCGGATTATGTAGTACGGTATCAAGGCGGGAATAATGCCGGGCATACCGTATATGCAGGAGAGGATAAATTTGTACTGCATCTTCTGCCTTCGGGGGTGCTTCAATGTAAAGGAAAATGCATTATCGGAAACGGAGTAGTGATAGATCCGGAGGCTTTTTTTGATGAGATAGAACAAATTGAAAAAAGAGGATTATCGACCGACCACGTTTTTATCAGCAGCCGTGCTCACATCATCATGCCTTATCATATTTTATTGGATACCTATCGGGAAGAGTTTGCCGGAAAAGGGCAAATAGGGACAACCAAGAGAGGAATCGGCCCCTGTTACGAGGATAAGGTCGCAAGGGTAGGGATTCGTGCAATTGACCTGCTAAATCCGGGAATCTTACGAGCAAAAATAGAAGAAAATCTTTTAGTAAAAAACGCTCTGTTTGAAAAATTATTCAACAAAGAACCTATAAGATTTGAAGATATTTTCCAAAAATATCAGGAATTTGGGCAAAGACTGAAAAAACGGATTATTGACAGTGAATTTGAATTAAATTATGCGATTCAGCAAGATAATAATGTTTTATTTGAGGGGGCACAAGCCTTGATGCTGGATATAGATTTTGGGACGTATCCGTATGTTACCTCCTCTTCTCCGACTACCGGAGGTGTTACGGTAGGAGCCGGAGTTCCGCCGACCAGCCTTCAAAACCTGATAGGAGTTTCCAAAGCCTATTGTACGAGAGTAGGAAACGGCCCTTTTCCAACGGAATTGGAGGGTGAGACAGAAGAGCATATACGCAAGACAGGATACGAATATGGAGCTTCCACAGGGCGACCTCGCCGTTGTGGTTGGCTGGACTTAGTCGCTCTCCGTTACGCTTGTATGATCAATGGAATTACTCATTTGGTTATCACTAAGTTGGACGTATTGAGCGGTTTTGATAAAATCAGGATTTGTACTGCTTATGAAACTCAGGAGGGAAAAATTATAGATGCTTTCCCCGCTATAACAGATGAACTGTCAGGTTATAAGGCAATTTATAAAGAACTTAACGGATGGAAAGAGAATATTTCTACTATTAAATCTTTTGAGGAACTGCCAAAAACAGCTCAAGATTATTTGCATTTTATAGAGGATTATTTAGGAATTGAGGTATATCTTGTTTCTGTAGGCCCGGAACGCTCTCAAAATATTATCAAAACCCATTTGTCCTGACTTTGACACTTTAAAAAACCTAATTTTGTAATCCTGTAATAATCAGTATTTTATGATTTTTGCGTCACCGAAATGGGTGACGCAAGCAGAAAAAAGTACTACTTTTGTGGTAT
>JAISSC010000057.1 GCA_031273305.1 Flavobacteriaceae bacterium | reverse complement strand
GGAGTCAAGAACGTTCCTATATCTCTAACTTTCTTATAATTTCTATCCGCCTCATACACATCAATTAATTCATAAAAGTAATTTGGATCTATTACTTCATAAATAGAAGAATCGAATTTATTTTTATTGGCAAATTTATATCCTTTTGAAGGTACTCTGTAACCATCACTCAATTCTTTTGTCGGTATACATGAATAAAAAATAAAAAAATATGAACATAATATATATATGATTTTTCTTACCATGACGTAAACTTATTTCGGGTTTGATATTGAAAATAAGGTGATATTCCTCCCAACCGGTGTCTTATCCCTTTATCTTCTACCAATCTGCCTCATAACTTTTATACTCCTCCGGAACCTTATCTTTTTTCTCATACACAGAACATTGCATTTGATTCATAAAAACATAATCCATGAATGAATACCATAAAACATATAACCTGTCATTTTCTACTCTTACCCAGTATGTTACTATTTTTTTTTCTACCATCTGAAGAAAATATATCATAAAAATCGATTTTAATTTTATTATTTTGTTTATAAATAATTCCTCTATTTCCGGAAATATCAGGATTTGGATCCATATAAGTTTTTCTTAATTCTCTTACACTTCCATTAGGATAAAACTGAAGGTTGGGAGTCAAGAACGTTCCTATATCTCTAACTTTCTTATAATTTCTATCCGCCAAATACTCATCAATTAATTCATAAAAATAATTTGGATCTATTACTTCATAAATAGACGAATCAAATTTATTTTTATTGGCAAATTTATATCCTTTTGAGGGGACTTTGTTACCATCACTCAATTCTTTTGTCGGTATACAAGTCCCAATAAAGGTAGGGACGTCCCAATTTGGGCGTCTCCCCATCCCTGGTAACATTCCGAGCGCAGCGTGGCAACCCGACAATGACCTTACGAACAGCAATTTACATTATAAACAAAAACGTGGCAACCTTGCAATAACTTCACACTCAGTAGATTGATACACTACATTACGTTCCATTCGCAAAGATGCCACGCCTATCAGAACAAGCCTTAGATTATATGTAAACCTTTTCCGAAGAACAGGTCACTATTTAATACTTAATACAACGCACACTTAAGCCATCAGCACGAGGTGCACCGATAACACCCACTTTAAATTCGCTTCCATCTTTGTAAAAAATCATGCCTTGCGCAAAACCCTTGTATGAAGAAGTCGACGAACTGCTCCAGTAGTAGCTTTTAGATTGATTGACAATATCGCCGCCGGGTTTCCCGAACTTATCCCCACCACCTGAAATACCGGTAGCGTTGGCACCTAGTCGGAACCCGCTTGTTACGGGCAAAAAAAGTACCGGGTCATTTTCATAACCTTCATCACTTATTGTTTCCTTACCGTCAATAATTTTAACTTTTGGCGGATAAACCAACCAACCGGCAGTGCCGGTATTTTTGTAATCACTGGTGTACACCCATTTATTAGCTCCCTCGTATTTACCATTATAACTTGTATCCGAAAAAGTACCTATCTCACCACCACCATTATACCCTCCGGCGAAAATACCTGCCCACTCGTTTATAGTGGGTACGCGAGAACCACTAGGACAAGGGTCGTTAACACCTTTAGCACTCTCCGGAGCATTAGAATTCACTAAGGAACCTCCCCAACGCCCCGGGTACGGGTTATTACTAGCGTCAATGGTAATCCAATCACCAACAGTATTAACGTTGTTCGTTATAAACGAACTATGGCCGGGGGTATAACTCCCGGCATTAACCAGAGTACTAGTTGTAGTACTCGATTTGTTTTCGTGTCCGTCAGAATTACGTCCCCACTGGTAGTATAGGTCTCCTTTGATGTTTCTATCGTTTGCGCCGAGGTTATAAGGCATAAACTCAATCCAACGGGTAATAATTTTTCCTTTAGCCGGATAGCCTCTAACATCCCCGTTTAATGTACCATCAAAGCCATTTCCTTTATTGGGACCGTTTTTAGTGACATCAACATATGCCAGACGAACCCTGCAGCCAAGACATTTCCAGTCTTTGCCGTCCCAAACATAGGGACCTACGCCATTGCCACCTGTGACATCCTTGTTAGTGTTCCAAACCACCATACCTGTCAGTTCGTCTTTTGTATCCAATTCATTTGGAATGCCAACAAACCTGTTGTTTCCGGGAATATGGGTCACTTTATCCAACCACACATTAGACAGCACCAAGCCGCCGAGGGTATGGGTACTGTTCATATCAATGATGGCTCCCTCTGTCGGTCTCGTTCCGCCAACGGATATTTGTGCTATCGCAGATAAAGTGCAGAAAACTGTTATCAATAAGACAAGATAAACCTTTTTCATTGTAATTTAATTTTTAGTATTAATATGCCGTGTTAATTATTATTTCAAAAAACTTATAGCCCTCCGCCTCACTACAAAAAAAGCTGTCGTTAGTCGCCGCCGCCGAGATATTTCCATCCGTCAGTGGTGGGGTTGGTGCCTGTCCAAACCCAGATATAAACGCCTTTTTTGATATCCAGACTAGGATTAGTGGGGTGGGTGTAACCAATGTTCCAAACCATCGCACCTGTAAGTGCAATTTTGGCAGCAGATAAAGCCGTCTGATTCAAACCGGCCATACCCGTAAATTGATCGGTGGGGATGTCTGTTAAACTAGTTAATGTCACATTCGACAGCAACAAACCGCCTTTGGCTCGGTCACGTTCATTGTTAAGATTATTGTTCAAATCTATGATGGCTCCCTCTGTAGGTTTTGATCCGCCAACGGCTATTTGTGCCGCAGCAGGGAGAGCGTAGAAAACTGTTATCAGTAAGATAAAATAAACTTTTTTCATTGCATTTTAGTTTTATAGTATTAATTATAACATGCCGTGTTAATTGTTATTCGGAAGAAACTCGTAAAACAAGCAACCTCCGCCTCACTACAAAAAATAAAAAAATAAATAATGTAACTATGTTCTCTTATGCATTATATACGCACAAGTTCTCTCTTCTAACTTCCAAATCCGGAATGTTAAAAAGAGCTAAAGGTTCTGTTTTCTGAAGGATATGTGTTAATTGAATTTGTTTAGTTTCGTGTTAATATCCTGATGCAAAGATAAACTAAATTTTTGATGTTCCAAGCAAAATCAAACAAAATTATTCTTTTTCGCAAAGATTTTTCGATAAAAATAAAGGGTATTGTTGATTAAATTTAACCCTACACCCCAAAAAGATAATATTATTTCAAAAAAAGACAAATTTATTTAGGGATGGTCGGAATTAAACCTACAAATTATCAGCAAAATCCCTAAAAATAATAAAGTGTATGCAGGAAAGTTTTTTTTCATAATTGGGTTAATTCATTGGGGGTTATTCATATTGGACGCTCACGCAGGAACGTCCCTATTTTCCAACCCCAAAAAGGGTTGAACGGTTCAGGGAATGTGGCAATCTCGACAATGATAACGTGAACGACATAACGTGGAGACGCCCAAATTGGGACGTCTCTACAATTCCTAACAGGATTTGCAGGCGTAATTAAGGACATCCCATTCGGGATGTTAGCTCGGTAGAATAAATAATCTCCCTCACCACCCCTAATAGCACGCCGTTAGGCGTGTAACTAATTGATATACATTAAGTTATGTCTCGTCATTGCCAAGCTACACTGCATTGCGTTCGCAAAAAAGCGTGGCAACCTTGTTATAAGATTGCCACGCCTATAAACTTTTTCAGAAGAACTAAGTAACTATTCTTTAATACAACGCACTCTTAAGCCATTAGCACGAGGCATGCCAATATTGGCTACACGGAATTCGTTTCCATCTTTGTAAAGACGCATGGCTTGCGAAAAACCAAGGTACGTAGAAGTCGATGAACTGCTCCAGTAGTAGCTTTTATAATCGACAATAATAACACCCAAAGGACTATGTTCATCCCACCCACCTGAAATCTTGTCGTAGTTGGCACCTAGCCGTAATCCTCCTGTTTCTCCTGTTACTCCTGTTACGGGCAAAAAAAGTGGTGCCGGGTCAGTTGGAGCATCATAATAACCATCATCTATTACGTCCTGATTGCTAGCATTTTTAATTGTTTTTGGCGGATAAACCAACCAACCGGCAACACCAGTACCATTGTAGTTACTAATGTACACCCATTTGTTAGCTCCCTCGTATTTACCATTATAACTTATATCCGAATAAGTACCTACCTCACCCCCACCATTATACCTTCCAGCGAAAATACCTGCCCATTCGTCTATAGAAGGCACTCGAAAACCTTCATCGCAAGGGTCGTTAACACCTTTAGGACTCGGATCTGAATACTCCGGACTATTAGTCCCCGGTGTGGAACCTCCTCCCCAACGCCCAGGGTAATTATTACTACTACCGGTAATCCAATCACCAACAGTATTAACGCCATTTGTTATAAACAAACTATGACCGGGGGTATAACTCCCAGCATTAACCAGAGTATTAGTTGTAAAACTCGAACTGCTTTCATGTCCGTCAGAATTACGTCCCCACTGGTAGTACATGTTTCCTTGGATGTTATTCTTGTCTGCACCGAGGTTATAAGGCATAAACTCAATCCATTTATCAATAATTTTTCCTTTAGCCGGATAGCCTCTAGCATTCCCGTTTAATGTGCCATCAAAGCCTCCACCATTGGGACCGCCGGTAGTGACATCAACATATGCCAAGCGAACAGGGAGGTCGGGGTTGTCAATCGGAGTAACATCGCCGCAGCCAAGACATCTCCATCTATAACCGTCCCAAACATAGGGACCTTCGTCTTTGCCTTTTCCACCTCCACCTACAACATCCGGGTTAATGTTCCAAACCACCATACCTTCCAAGTTCAGATTTTCATCCTGTGGAGTAGCACTTGAAATGCCAACAAATTCATTGCTACCGGGAATAAATTCCACATTTACCAACCACACATTAGACAGCACCAAGCCGCCGAGGTTAGTGCTGTTTAAATCAATAATAGCTCCTTCTGTCGGTTCCGTTCCGCCAACGGCTATCTGCGCCATCGCAGGGAAAGTGCAGAGAATTGTTATAGATAAGATAGAATAAATTTTTTTCATTGTAATTTAATTTAAGTTAATATAAATGGAATATGCCCGGTCGGTTGCTATTTGAAAAAACTTAATAGTACAAGTAATACCCGCCTCACTACAAAAAAGCCGCTACTAGTCACTACCGCCAAGATATTTCCAACCATTTGTAGCACCGTCACCAGTCCATATATAGACCCCCTGAACAGGACGATTCGGATCCTTATTTTCGTTTCTGTTCCAAACCAACGCACCTACAAGAGCCGCTTTAACCGCTGCACTACTCTGATTCGCTGTCGTTATACCCGTAAGAGAAGTGGGGATAGTTGTTACGTTGGGTAATTCCACATTCGAGAGTAACAAGCCACCTTTAATACGGTCAGTAGAGTTAGGGTAAGGGCTGTTTAAATCAATAATAGCCCCCGGTTCCGGTTTCGATCCACCAACAGCTATCTGCGCCGTCGCAGGGAGGGCGTAGAAAACTGTTATCAACAAGATAAAATAAACTTTCTTCATTGTAATTTAATTTAATTTTATAGTATAATTAAGATATGTTATGTTAATAATTATTCGTAAAAGACTTGTCAAACAGGTAATTCCCCGCCTCACCACAAAAAACAAGTAATGCAGGTTATATCCGTCTGAACTATGTTTCCTTATGCGCCGTATACGCACAAGCGTTTTTTTTCTAACTTCCAATCTTGGAACGTTAAAAAGAACTAAAGGTTTCATTTCGTAAGGATCTAAATTGATTTTGTTATTGTTTTGAGTATAATTTCCCGCCACAAAGATAAACTAAATTTTTGACATTTCAAGTAGAATCAAGCAAAATTATTTCTTTTCGCAAATATTTTTCGATAAAAATAAAAAATATTGCGGATTAAATTTGCCCCTATACCCCAATAAAATATCATTAATTCGTATAAAAATATAGGACTATTTAGGCATAAAATAAATTAACCTTAAAAATTATCAGCAAAATTTCCGAAAATAATAAAGTGTATGTATGGGAATTTTTTTCCATAATCGAGTTAATTTTATGGTATGTAGAAATGTTCAATTTGGGGGTTTCTGTTCATTACCCCCCCAATAAAGCGAAGCGATTGGGGGTTCAATGATCTAGCATTCAGTATGTTGCATGGGTGGAGACGCCCAAATTGGGACGTCTCTACGTTCGCCTGCAATGACCTTATGCACAGGATATTACCACGCCTGCCAAGATAAACTTAGTTTATCTGTAAATTTTTTTCTGGGGACAGGTTACTAATGTTCTTTAATACAACGCACATTAAAGCCCATAGCACGAGGAGCCATGACGATATCTGCCTTGAAATACGTGGTATAGCCGCCAATGCATAGGGCATATGAGAGATCACTGTTGACGTTTTCGTAGTAGGGGTAGGTTGCGATTTCTCTAATCCCATTTTGCATTGTTTCACTAGTCCAATAATAACCTCGTACCCCCACATGGTGAAGAGATCCTAGATTATCATATATCCAATTATTCACACGAGAGCCAGTAGGGATAGCTGCCCGAAGTCCTGCTGCGGGCAAGAAAAGTGTCGGAATATCAAAATAGCCCGTTATATTCTTGTCGGCGTCAACTTTTGGTGGATAAACCAACCAACCGGCAGTGCCACCTCCGGTGACGACGTACTCCCATTTGTTGATTTCGTTGGAAGTAGTAGAAAAAGGATCACTACCATCAATACTAAGACCTCCTACACCTCTGAAAATACCATCCCATTCGCTTTTGGTAGGCACGCGATAACCGGTGGGGCAAGGGTCATTAGTACCTTTGAAAGCAGGATTA
>JAISSC010000030.1 GCA_031273305.1 Flavobacteriaceae bacterium | reverse complement strand
AACCCCTCCTCCGATATAAGGTATAATATCTATGGCATTTTCGCCACCCCAATATCCACGGAAAAGATTAGTAAGATTAACCATCAAATCGAAGGTAGCGGCTCCATAATTAAACTCTTGCCAAAAACCGTCTTCTCCGTTTTTAGCTTTTGCACTCTTAAGCTGGTCATACGGCGTCATTGGATCTAATCGCCAGCTTCTGTCAGGAAGAAAATACTTACCTCCTATATCGGCGTTATTCTTAAAATTAAAACCTCGCAATCCGCCGGCTGTCAACTCAATGCGTGAACCGAAATAAGGATTAAACCACTTTCCTACGGATAACTCTCCCGAATACCGGAAACGATCAACAAGGGATTTAGCTTGATTATCTTGTTCTCCTTGTAATATACTAAGTCCTCCTCCTAAAGAAATAAACCAATTATCCTTCGATTTATTTTTAACTATTTCTTTTTGTGCTTGTTCCTGAGCAAATGCAGGATATACAAGAGCAGATAAAATAACTGCACACAACAAATTAGTTATTCTTTTCATAATTTTTCTTTTTTTTTATTTAATTATTGTAATTTATTCTTCTGATTTATAGCCGTAACCGTAGCCGTAGCCGTAGCCATAGCCATAACCGTAACCATAACGTTTCTTTTTACCGTCACTAAACGCATTCAACACAAGATTAGTGTTTTTTAATCTCTTTTCCATATAAATATTATTTACCAAAGCAATAGCAGACTTAGGAGTATAATCTTTTCTTACAACAAAAAGTGTAACATCAGATACCCTGCTTAGCAAAAAAGCATCCGATACACTACCTGCCGGGGAGCTGTCGATAATTATGTAATCGTATTGTTCCCGAATAGTTGCAAATAATTCATCCACTGCTTTTCCTATCAAGAGTTCATTTGGATTGGGGGGAATAATCCCAGAAACCAAAACGTCCAGATTACTGCCTTTTACATTTTTATGAATCAACTTGTTGACATTGGTTTCGTCTCCTGTCAGATAAGAAATCAAACCCGCTTGTTTCGGTAAATCCAAATAAGCATTAATTTTCGGACGGCGAATATCCAATCCGACAAGCAATGTTTTATATCTCAGTGAAAAAGCCATCGCCAAATTGATAGACACGAATGTTTTCCCCTCGCCGCTAATAGTAGATGTAACCAGAATTGATTTTTTTTCCGGAGCATTCAAAATAAATTGCAAATTGGTACGCAAAAGACGAAAATGTTCTACAATAGGCGTCGTAGCATGAGGTGTAACCACCAAAGGTTCTTTTGTTTTTATCAGAGGAAGCGACACCACAACGGGAACTTCCGAAAAACGGCGAACTTCTTCTTCACTGCTAAACTTATAGTTCATCATTTCACGAATAGCAATAACGATGAAAGGAAACACAACGCCACTTAACAAACAAAACATGTAAATCAACGTACGACGAGGTGAAACCGGACCATTAGAAGCAAGAGGCGATTCTACTATTTTAGCGCTCGGAACCGTAACGGCCAATGTCAAATCGATTTCTTCCTTCCGCTTAAGCAAGTCAACATAAAGATTGGCTTTCGTCATCTGTTGACGAACCAATTCCCGCAACTCCCGTTCTTGACGCGGAACTTCATGAACGCCCCCTCCATACGAATCTGCCATGTTTTCATATTCTTGCTTTTGCTTATTCATCTTGTATTTTATGGCTTTCACACTCGTAAGAATATCGTCTCGCAAGGAAGAAATACGCTCATTTACCCGTTTTACAATCGGCGTTTCCGGATTGGTATAAGCTATCAACCGTTCTTTTTCCGAAATAAACCGGTTGTACTTCTCAAGAGCAACACCCAACGGCGGATTCAACTCCCCAAAAGATGCAGGCAAATATTGAGGCTCTTTATTCGTATTCGACACTTCGTCCTCCAAATAAGAAAGCAACTGCAATTTCGTTTCTATATCAACCAGTTTCTTCTCATATTCATTGTCTTCCGAAACGTAGAGACGAGACTCATAATCGATATCGGTAATATGATTGGTTTGTTTATAATCTTCCAGTTCGTTTTCTGCAAGAAACAAATCATTCCCCAATCCATGCAAACGGTCGGAAACAAAACGGGAAGCGCTGCTCGCCGCTTTATTTTTATCTTCCATTGCCTCGCGATTGTATATCTCAATCAATTTAACCAAAAAATCTTCGCCTCGTTTGCGGTGTGTTTCCCGCAACGACATCTGAACTACCGTTGTTAACTTACCCGATAACTCCAAATTCAACAAACCCGTATAATGCAGAGCCATCCACAAGGGTGGAACGATTACTACATCCACAGGGTACTCTTTGTCCAAAACAACCGTTTCGTCGGCCAATAACAGTATTTCCCCAACAGGTGTTTCCAAAACAGCCGGAAAAGAAGTATATTCATTCGAAAATGCTTCACCCCAATAGGCTCCATCTACCTTAACCGTAGATTGATCGGTAAGAGAAATATGAAGACTCATCATCGATTGAAGAGAAGATACTATTTTGGTATCGGCAAAAACCTTTACCGGTGAAGATACATAATATTTACTATTTGCATTGCCGTACAATTCGGTATTTTTGAAACGCCCCGTGACAATGTAGCGGATGTAAAGCTCTTGTTCCTTCACTACACTTTCTATCAAATTGCGGGAATGAAGAACTTCTATCTCATTATCTACATTATTGCTGTTGCTCTCCAAAATGTTCATGTTTTCAAACATGGAAAGCTCGCTATTGCTCAACCCGCCCCGCTGACTGTCTTTCAGGATAATACTTGCCCGAACGTTGTAAACAGGGACTGCATAACGCAAATAGATGTACCCGATGAGAACAAAAGTGAAAATAGAAAATAGAAACCATTTTCCATGTATAAACAATTTCACTACAAACCATTGAAAATCAACTTCCTTCTCTCGACCGGCATAGCGTTTTCTATCCTGATGATTACTGTTTTCCATTTCTTTTTATCTGTTGTTAAGCGAAATAATTATATTAGCTATAGAGAATAACACGCCAATGACGGAAAAAATAATGGAGGTTTGAGCTCCGATATCGGCAGAACGCGCTCTCGTTTTATTTGGAACCACATAAACAATATCGTTTTGTTGGAGGTAAAAATAAGGCGAAGACACAATTTCTGCTTTACTAATATCCAATACTACTCTTTTCAAGTCGCCGTTGGGCATTTCTCGAATCACTTGCACATCATCTCGCTTACCGGCAATAGACATTTCTCCAGCTAAGGCTAAGGCTTCCAGTATATTGATCCGGTCTCGACCTACGCCGTACTGTCCCGGACGATTGACTTCCCCGATTACGGATATTTTGAAATTCGTCAAACGAACCGTAATCACAGGATCTTCTTTCAACCAGGTACGAAGCGTTTTTTTAAGGTACTGTTCCAATTCAGCTTGTGTATAACCGGATACCTTTATTGCTCCCAAAATAGGAAAATCGATTTCGCCTTCCTTGTTCACCATGTAAGTTTGCCTCCCAATTCCCTGATTCACAAAGCCGTCGCTGTTTTCAGGAGTAGCGGCCGGTTGAAGCGGTAAATTGAAATCATAGGCAACAGACGGTTCGCCCATCACATTCACCATGATACTCAAAATATCATCGGGTTGAAAACGAACCGTATTTTCCTTATAAAAAGTACGCAAATCGACATCCGCTTGATTGCCGGTTTGAAGATAAGGTACTTTTTTATAAGAAGTACATGACGCCGTAGCGATTAACAACAAGCAAAACGAAAAAAATAAGGAATTAGGCCTCATATCCTCCTTTTTTGGTATTTCTTTTCTTTATAATTGCGTAGCCTCCAGCTAAAGCAGTGAGAACTAAGATGCCTTCACCGATAGGCTCTCCGGGTTCTGCCGGTTTAGGTCTATCAAGTCTTAAACCTCTACCGCTTCCGCTACTTTCGCTTCCGCTACTTTCTATATCTTCATTACTTTCGTTTGATTTCTGATAAAGGCCTTGAGCAGAAACATTCACCGAGGCGAATAAGAACAACCCTAAACTTATAGCAAATAATTTTATTTTCATTGTCTTTGTATTTTATTATCAATTAATTTATTTTATTTCATTCACTAACAATCAACACTTTCGTTTCATTTGTGACGGTCAACTCTGCATTTTCCTCAATAGTAAGGTCGCCAGCACTGAGCAACGAACCTATCGTTAATTTCACTGATGCAGGAAGAGTTACCGTTACTCCTTCCGGTATAATAGCACAATTATTTATGCGGGCGATTTCCCCAACAGTCCCAGTACCCAAACCGGGTACAAGTCCGCCTATCCAATTATTACTATTTGTCCAAACTGTATTTTCCGGATTATCCTTCTTAAAAATGCATGCTGCATAAATTCTTACAACAAAACGATTTCCGTTATAAATCACTTTATTTCCCTGAGGAGTAGTAAAAGTATAGGAATTCTCTAATAAATTAATGAAACTTTCATTTTCTGTATCCATTAACCGGAATATAGTTGCAGCATTATTCACTATAGACGTACCCGCAAGAGCAGCGCTGAATGTATAACTTTCAGAAGGATCCAACTCCATATATAATGGAAAATCGACATAATACTTTCCCTTTATATAAGAGCGTCTATCTCCTATCAACTTATAATTATCCGAAGATAAACTCGAAAAATGAAATCGATTAGATCCATCAGCCATCTGACCATCATAACCAGCTTCCAAAGTACTCAATCTATTATTATCAGCACGTAAGGTTACGTTCACTGTTTCTTTAGAAGTATTTTTTGTCAAATATATCCTAAATACATCCCTCTCCCCACTTTCTACATTAGTTTGTGGAAAAACGATAAAAGATAAAAATAATAATAATATTAAAAGAGAAATTCTCATTTTATTTGTTTACTATTTTGGAAACAATTGTTTTAGAGCCCTTTACTTTCACAAGATAGACACCGGAGCCCGGTAAACGGTAGGTTTGATCAGCGGAAGTTGCTTTTGAATGGTTAACCAACTGACCGGCAACATTATAAATAGAGACTTCATCTCCTTCTGTCAGGTTTTTGACATAAGCCGTGTTGTCGGCTGCATATATAATCAAATCGTTAGTAACAGAGGGTTGTAAACCGGTAATAGCGGAACCGATACGCAAAGCAAAGCGATTTTCCGTATTGGCCTTGCCTGATTCAAATGCATACTCTCCGTCCCGTAAATTATGATCCTTCTTCAGTAGCTTATCTATCAAATAGATATCCGTATTTTCAAATCCATCTAATCTACTGATACCGATTGTATAAGTATCATTTTCTTTCGTAATTAATCCTACCGGAATTTCTTCATTTTCATTTACAGAGTGCAATCGATTGATCACTATCGGTGAATTTTCCACCATCATATAAAATTCCGGCGAAGTTGCGTTAGATCCCTTAAATATTTTTATGGCATCTTCTCCCACACGATATGCATTCGACGAATCGTCAGATGTTCTTATTCTTAACCAGTCAGAACCGGTATTTCCTTGCAAAATCAATTCAATCAGACTATTCCGCTTGACTTCATTTGACCGAAAACTAGGCGCTAAATCTCCGACTCCCTCTACATGAATAGTCATATTCAATCCCAGACTTGCATCCTCAGGCTCTGTTGGTTGAGCCATAAAAACCGAAAATGGAGATAATATAATATCGTCTATACCTATCTCTTGTAGCTCCCACTGACCGTCTCCCCCATTCGGTGAGTTGGAATCAACAGTATACTTGTAAACATAAAATATCTTTACCGGCTCATTACTCGTACCATATTTACTTTTTTCAGTAAAAGTTAGATTACCGTCTATTATTTGATAACTGGCAGTTTGTTGCGCTCCTAAAATACTCCATCCTCCATTATTTGCAGTAAATTTACCTCCAAGATGATAATCTAATTTTATTGTTTTATCTCCGGCCGTCAATGGAAGGTTATTGTTTTGTGGATAGATACTCCCCGCAGCTGCAGTACCACCATTGGAAGGGAAAATTAAAGTAATATCAGCATCCTGAGCACTCCTTACCATATACCCTACACCCGCTTTTAATACATAGTCATTAACGTCCACTACTGAAGGATCAGTATCAATATATAACCAATTATCACCTGTAACCGTGCCACTTTCCGCTCTTTTCTTAGCATCATAATAAAGTATCCAATAGTCCCCGCTTCCATTTTCATCAAACGTTGCGGAAGACTCCGACCCATTAACTATTTTCTTAATATCCCCTACTTTTACATCAAAAGGAAAGGAAACAGCATAGAATTTACCTTTGATAAAAGTTTTAGATACGGATACGACTGCTGGTAGTGATCCATTATCCGTAAAAGTTACTGTGCCACCACCATCTTTACCATTATTATAGTTTAAGAGAGTTCCATCTGCTGAATCATTAGATTCATAAGTAATTTTATTTAAAATTAATGTTCCTTTATTAAGGATATGTCCTCCTGTCTTTACAACAACATTCGTGGCAAGAGTGCTCGAAGAAGAAGTAATCGTTCCTTCATTGGTAATTTGCCCCTTTACCACCACATCTCCACTCGATTTCATATTGCCTCCATCGGCAATTTTCATATTTCCTGCAACCACTGCCGGGAGGCCGTCCCCTAAGGCTAACCCTCCAAATAAAGTGATTGCCACTAAAAAAGTAATTAATCTTTTCATGACCATATTTTTTAATTGTTTTATTATTTTTTCTCAAGTTCTAAATTCAACGTTCTTACTGTTTATATTATTTTTTTTTATTTCGTAATTCGTAATTTTTAATTGTTATTGTTTATCTGTTTTAAAATCACTTCCGATTTCATCAACGCCCGCTTTATTTCCATACTGTCCGTTGCATCCACGCCGTATTCGCTTAAATCGGGAATAGTCAAT
>JAISSC010000019.1 GCA_031273305.1 Flavobacteriaceae bacterium | reverse complement strand
GCGGTTATGAAGATTCCGCCCTCCGGGCTTTCAAAAAATCATTTAGGGTGGCGCATAGTCAAAGTCAGGAGGTTTGTTGATTGATTATTAACCGTACATTGTAGGATTGCTTCGCTTCGTTTGCAATGAAATAAAGACACCCAAATATTGAAAGAGACACCCAAGTTGGGACGTCTCTACTTCGTTTCGTTCGCTATAACCAACTTTGCAGACTATTCTTTAATAAACTTCTTAGTAGCTTTTTCACCATTTTTCAGAGTTATATTAAGTAAATATACTCCTTTATCTAATGATGAAACCTCTACGGTATCAACTAAAGTTTTACTATGTTTAACTAATTTACCTTCAACAGAATATATCTTAATTTCAGAGATTTCTTTTTCGGATTTAATGTTCAGAATATCTTTAACCGGGTTAGGATAAAGGTAGAATGAATCTCCGTTTAGGGCATTAATATCTTCTGTTCCCGCTGAGGCGGAGGAAACATTAACCGTATAATCTTCTGCCTGACCTCCGCCTCCCCCTAACAGAGCGTTTGACAGAGTGTAATCATTATCATATACCTTTTTCACCCGCAGCCGTGTGTCTCCTTCCAATGCATCCATCGGCACTTGTATTGGCAAAGTGATTGATTCATTAATACCTGTTGAATTTGTAATAGTACCTGCACCAATGTATTCAGTTACCGGATCGAATATACCGTCTTGGTTCCAGTCGATAAACACGGCAAAATAATTTGTATAAGGTCCGCCCGTGTTACCTTTCAGTGTGATAGGATACGTCCCGCCCTGTGTAACATGCGCTACCTGCTCCAGAAAAAATTCATGAGCAGGGGTTCCGTCTGTGTCGGCATTGGTGACATTGTTAATATCTGCAAACTTAACCAAAGTAATAGGTTGTACAACTTGAAACGGTAAGGAGCCGTAATCTTCTGTTTCGTCATCAATTTTTACGGTTACACAATCAATAACAAGAGCAATGTCATGGAAAGTCGGGTTAGAAATGTTAATGCTATCAAAATCTTTGCTCCAAACGGGTTGATGGGCATTAAGAGCAAAGAAAACTGTAAAAGCCGCTAGTAATAAAAATAATCTTTTCTTCATGTGCACCAACTTTTTTTCAAAGGTAGCAACAAAAATAATATATATCATATACCTAATATATGGTATTTTTTAAGGTTATTTTTTGTGTGTACCGATATATCTGTGCGTTTTTGTTAAATATTCAATAAAAAGGGTTTGCTTCACCAGCAATGGGATGAGATACCCGAATTGAGAGAGACGCCCGAATTGGGACGTCTCTACGGGGTTCGTTTGCAACTGCCTTATGCATAATGTTTTGCGCTCCGCTTGCTTCGCAAGCGGAGCGCAAAGACCTAACGCCCAGTAAATTAAAACCTATTCTTCTTCTGCTGTGTTTTTTAATACCATCAACAAGGTATAAGCACCTTTTTGAACAATCTTTTTATCTTTCAGAGGTTCGGTATTTTTAATCTCTATCCAGCCATTACCTGTGCTTCCTGTTTGTACGGCTATCATGCTGAATCTGTTTTTTCCCAATATCTCAAACACATAATTCTTCCCCTCGAACGACAAAACAGATTCTTCAGGCAATGCCGGAACTTTACTATCCGGTACTTCTATCTCGGCATTCATATACATTCCGGGAATCAATTGTTCATCGTATTTGAGAAAATGAGCATGAACTTCCACAGCTCTTTCTTCAGAAATATTTTTCCCAATCAGGATAATTTCACAATCGTATTTTTTATCCGGATTACTGTTGGTATAAGCCGTAAACGTTTGTCCGATATTTATCTTATCCCAATCCTTTTCAAATACTCTCAAATTCAGGTGTAAATCATTCGGATTGACCAATTCAAAAAGTACATCGGAAGGATTCACATATTTCCCGATATTTACAAAAACCTGAGTAACATAACCGTCAAAAGGAGCATATAGAACAGCCGTACGTTTAATGTTATTCGCTGATACAGTTTTCGGATTAATGTTTATCAACCGTAATTTTTCCGCTAAAGCATTATGCGAAACCTGCAAGGTTTCATAAGTCGTTTTGGATTGCTGATAAACCTTATCGCTGGTTGCTTTGCTTTGATTCAGCTCCTTTTGACGTAAAAATTCCGATTCGGCATTTTGCAGTTGCACTTTAGCCGTCAGGTAGTCCTGCTGCAACTGTACATATTGATTGTCCTCCATCACGGCTAGGACTTCTCCCTTTCTGAAATGCATACCGGGCAATAGTTTGGTGGATTTCACATATCCGCCCAAAGCACTGCTCACCGATACCAGATTCTGCGGCGGAACATCTATTATCCCGTTGAGTTTCAAAGTATGCGTAATGTTCACTTCCTGCAAAGAAGTAGAAGAAACCGTAAAGGTTTTCAACTGTTCTTCCGTAAGTTCCAAAATGTTTTCCGTAGAAGCGGAAGTGCTATCCTCCGTTGAGTTTTTTTCGTTCCCGCAACTTATCAGGATAAGAAGCGCAGAGAGTATGATTATATTTTTCATCTTTATATTTTATTTTGATATGAGGTAATTGATTGTGATTATACTTTGGTTTAACTGCATCAATGCATCGAAATAATTGTTCTGTATCTGAATTGCCTGATTGTTCAACATCACCCAGTCCAGATAATTGATCTCTCCGTTCACGAATTGCTCCTGAGAAGTTTGAAAGATTATTTCAGCCTGTGGCAACTGTTTTTTCTCATAGTTTTCTACGATCTCCTGTTGAGTTTGATACCGGTTTATCTCTACCTGATAAGCGGTTTGCCATTGTGCTTTTTTTAGTTGAAATTCATTTTCGGCAAGGGCAATTTTGCTTTCGTTTGCTTTGATCTGTGCTCTTTGTGATTTATTGAAAATCGGGATTCCTATACCAATCTCAAAGGAATTGAAACGGTTGCTATTCAAATCCGTAAAGCTCTGGTTGAAATAACCGATGGACAGATCAGGCAACAATTTTGACTTTTCCAATTTCAGTGCTGCTTTCTCCGTTTCCACCTCCTGCTCATACAATCGAACTGCCGGATGGGCATCTACCGAAGCATTATCTATTAAAAAGTTGCTTTCTACCTTAATTTTTTCGGCAAAAGGTTCATACCGTATCTCTGAATTTAAAATTAATTGTAGTTGGATAATGGCTACTTCTATCTCATTTTGCAGCATTTTTAACTGTATCGAAATGGCGTCTCTTTGTATTTCTGCTGTCGCCTTTTCCAACACGTTTGATTCTCCTGTTTTAAAACGAAGTCCGGCTTTGTTTGAAAATTCGGCATACAGTTTATCTAACTCCGTCAGGGTATGTTCTTTCTCCCGCAAAACCAAAATATAATAAAAAAGCTCCGTCACGGTTTTCTTTATCTCAACTTGGTTCAGGTTCATTGAAAGTATCGCTGCATTCCACTCTTCATTCAGTAATTTCTTCTGATTGGAATAAACCGTAGGAAAGCTGATGGATTGCGAAATACCGACTTTGGTATCAAATACATTACTGTTAATTTGTCCCATTTCAGTCGTTATGGCGGTCTGCGGAATGGTAAGATACGTATCTTTTCTTTTTTCGTAATATTCGGTAAGTAATGTCTGACTTTTTGTTGAAAGATTATTCTGCGTTGCCATATCTACTGCTTGTTCCAGCGTAATAGTTTGGGTAAAACCTAAAACTCCCGTCAACAGGAAAACGACTGCAATTGTCTTCTTTCCGGGTTTTATCTTAGGGAGCCTTATTTTATCGAACAGAATGTATAAAACAGGCAATATAAAGAGTGTGAGAAGCGTTGCAAGCAATAGTCCGCCAATTACTACCGTTGCCAACGGACGTTGTACTTCTGCTCCGGCTCCGTTGCTGACAGCCATCGGGAGAAACCCTAAAGAGGCTACAAAAGCGGTCATTAGTACGGGTCGTAAACGGGTTCGGGTTCCGTTCAGTACGATTTCTTTGAGACTGGTAGTTCCCGCTTCTTTTATCCTGTTAAATTCGGCAATCAATACAATTCCGTTGAGTACCGCCACGCCAAACAAAGCGATAAAACCAACGCCCGCACTGATGCTAAACGGCATTCCGCGCAATGCTAAAAAGAAAATCCCCCCAATAGCCGAAAGCGGAATGGCACTGTATATAAGTAAACTCTGTTTGACCGAATTAAAGGCGAAATACAATAAAATAAAAATCAGGATCAACGAGACAGGAACAGCCACCATCAATCTGTCTTTAGCCTGATTCAAATTCTCAAATGCTCCACCGTAGGTTATATAATATCCGGGCGAGAAATTAAGTTGCGATTCTGCCTTAGTTTGCAGTTCTTCGACGATGCTTTGCACATCACGTCCACGCACGTTAAACCCAACCACTATCCTCCGTTTGGCATCTTCCCGCTGAATCTGGACAGGTCCGTCCTGAATAGTTACATCTGCCAACTGGTATAGTGGGATTTGATTTCCATGAGGTGTAAGGATCAACAGGTTTCGGATGTCCTCCAGATTTTTTCTTTGCTCCTGACCTAAGCGTACAACCAAACTGAATCTTTTTTCGCCCTCAAACACCATTCCTGTACTCTGTCCGGCAAAAGCAGTATTGACTACTTTATTGATGTCGGCAATATTCAGGTTATATTGTGCAATGTTTGCCCGATTGTAATTGATAACCACCTGTGGCATCCCGGTTACGGATTCGATATACAAATCCTGTGCTCCTTTGACCGTTTTAACGATTTCGCCAAATTGGTTGGCATAACGAGCCAGGCTGTCCAAATCTTCACCGAAAATTTTACATACCACATCCTGCCTTGCTCCGGTCATCAACTCATTGAAACGCATTTGCACCGGGAACTGAAACCCTACACTGATACCGGGAACGGCTTCCAGCGATTTACTCATTTTTTCTGTTAATTCGGGAAACGTTCGGGCGGAAACCCATTCTTTTTTATCTTTCAGAATTACCATCATATCACTGGCTTCCATCGGCATAGGGTCGGTCGGTACTTCGCCGCTTCCTATTTTGGTAACTATTTTTTCTACTTCGGGGTATTCAGTTTTAAGGACATGAGCGGCTTTTTGAGTGTAATCAATGGATGTTTGCAGGTTACTTCCGGTTAGAACCCTTACGTCCACAGCAAGGTCTCCTTCTTCCAACGCAGGGATAAATTCTCCTCCTAAGTTAGAAAGCACAAAAACGGCAATGGCAAAAAGTCCTAAGGCAACGGAAATAACAACTTTAGGGAAATGAAGTACTTTTTTCAACGCTATATGATGTATGTTTTCCAAACGTTCCATTATTTTATCTGAAAAATTGGACTTATGCTTTAATTTTTTACTTAACACCAAAGAACTCATCATCGGGATATAAGTAAGGGAAAGGATGAATGCCCCAATTAAGGCGAAAGCTACGGTTTGTGCCATCGGTTTGAACATTTTCCCTTCAATGCCCTCCAGAGTGAAAATAGGTAAATAAACAATCAGGATGATAATCTGCCCGAACACGGCACTATTAACCATTTTGGTCGCTGATGTACTTACCTGCTGATTCATTTCTTTTTGGGAAATATTTGATAAAACGGTATATTTTTTTCCGTGCGATAACTGATGTAGCACGGCTTCGACAATAATAACCGCTCCGTCGACAATTAATCCGAAATCTAATGCGCCCAGACTCATCAGGTTGCCGCTGACACCAAAAATGTTCATCATAATAATGGCGAAGAGCAGGGATAAAGGAATGACAGAAGCTACCAGAAATCCTGCTCTCAGATTACCCAGAAATAGAACAAGCACGAATACGACTATCAATGCGCCCTCCATCAGGTTGGTTTCAATGGTGCTGATAGAATTGTTCACCAGTCTTGTCCTGTCCAGAAATGATTCGATAACCACTCCTTCGGGTAAGGTTTTTTGAATGACGGCAATCCGTTCTTTCACATTTTTGATAACTTCGTTGCTGTTGGCTCCCTTAAGCATCATGACGATTGCTCCGGAAACCTCGCCCTCGTCGTTGTAAGTCAGTGCTCCGTAACGTGTTGCATAGCCAATAGTGACCTTTGCAACATCTTTCACAAAAACAGGGATTCCGCTCGATGTGGATGTGACGGCAATGTTCTCAATGTCTTCTTTACTGCCTATCAAGCCTTCGCTACGGATGTATAAAACCGTTGGCCCTTTTTCGATGTAAGCTCCTCCTGTGTTCTGGTTATTGTTTTCCAAAGCGGAAAAAACATCGTTGATGGTGAGGTTAAAGGACTGTAATTGATTGGGATTGACAGCTATTTCATACTGCTTTAGCTTTCCTCCGAAACTGCCGACCTCTGCTACGCCCTCCACACCCAACAACTGCCGACGGATGATCCAATCCTGAATGGTACGTAATTCGGTTGTGTCGTATTGGTCTTCGTAGCCTTTTTTCGGTCGGACAACGTATTGGTAAATTTCACCTAACCCGGTAGAGATAGGTCCTAATTCGGGTGTTCCGATACTTTGTGGAATTTCATTCTGAATGGTTTGCAGACGTTCGGATACCTGCTGCCTTGCCCAATATATATCGGTATCATCGTCAAAAACTATGGTGACCAACGACAAACCAAAACGGGAAAAACTCCTGATCTCCGTAATACCGCTGATATTACTGTTGGCTTGTTCGATGGGAAAAGTAACCAATCGTTCAATATCCGTTGCTCCGAAAGAGGGGGCAACGGTAATCACCTGCACCTGATTATTGGTAATGTCAGGCTGGGCATCAATAGGAAGTTTGGTGGTCTCGTATATACCAAAACCTATAAGTGCTATGGTAAACAACCCGATGATGAGTTTATTCCGAATGGAAAACTCAATAATTTTATGTAACATAATTTATATATTCTGTTAAAAATAAACTTTAGTTAATTAATGTAATAATATGGATAACCCTGTTTTTCAGCAATGTACGCAATAAAACTTATTAAAATCAAGTTTTAGGAGCTACTTTTATTAATTTCAAGAAATCAATAAAAATAGTAAACAGGTTGATGCGTAAAATTAACAGAATTGTGGCGGCTGCCAGATAGAAGATAAGTAGTTAGAATCTATAAAGGAATCATTGTTTCTCAATGGGGTTTTATGCTTATCCGATGTTGCTTTCTTCACGGGGAAAGAAAATAGATAGGAATTAAAACAAACAAGTACGTTAAGTGTATCCGTATGCTGTATGAAAGGGAGCTTCTGATCCGTTTCATGATCTGTATTTATCGGATGACCCTCAAGGTGATTATTATAATGCAACACCAAAAATTCCCATATTGTGGATTCAGGATTGCTTCTTTTTTGTTCTATGAAATGCTCCACCAATATAGGAAACTTCAACAACTGGGAAAGTTCAGTCGTCGACATCAAATAAACGGTTAGGAATATTATGGCGAACATTTTTTTCATCAATGCAAAGGTACAACTTTTTTATATATAGTTATCAAGTTTATCAGTACATTAGTGATCTTTGTCGCTCAATGTTGCCATCAGCGCGTAAAGCAGGATTGCCGTCAATAGCTCGATTTCGGCATACTGTGTGCTGTTATGAGTGGGTGGACTATATCATTCTACCGAGCTAACATCCCGATGGGATGTCCAACCACGAACGAATAAATAAATGTCCTTAATCTACGCCAGAGAATCCCGTCAGGGATTCAAGCTCGGTAGAAAAGTGTAACGTCATAGTGTCCGGTATGCCGTCGTCTTTGCGGGGTTGCCACGCTGCGCTCGCAACGTAGTGGAGTGTGGCAATCTCAACAAATGATGATGATTCTTTTATGTATTTAAAATTCAATTATTTAACGTGAGTTCGGGATAAGAACGTTGCACGGCTTTGCTTCGCAAAGCAGCCCACCCACCGTTAATCATTTGTTTTTGTGTAATAGAGTGTTACTGTAAAATCATTAACTGTTTTACCACTAACATTACGCAACTCAAATGTTATATTATTTGGCTCTCTCTTATAATAGCCGGCCAAAACCATATCGTTAGCAAGATCAATCCATGTTCCTATAAATCCGATCTGCCGATTATTATAGTTAGGTAGATAACCATAACCCTCTAATTTCAATATCTTATCTATATCATTTTTATTTGGGAAAACATCAGGTACTAAGACATTAGTATTAGATATAGGAGGAGTATAATCCTGATGGTACACGGTTCTCTTATATATTGGTTTACCATCCAACCATACATCGTTGGTTTTGATCTCATTAAATGAATAACCTTTATCTGCTTGTTTTTCGGTAAATAGAAGCGGATAGAAAGTAGCACCAATATCGCTGTCGACAGGGGACTTAACAGTAAGCTCCTGACCGACCGCAATTGGAACCATTGCCTTTTGAATGGAGCCGGAGCCGGATTTCGTATAATTGGAACCAATCACCTTAACGTTATCTATCCACACACCTGTATCGCCTGATACTCCCGTTCCCCATGTACAAATTACAAATCCTGACTCGTAGGCAGTCCATCTACCTATAATGGTATCGTTAATAATCTCTGTTTCAGCAATGTCCTCTATTTCGTTACCATAGTCAGGTACTTCAAAATGGCTGGTATTACCAACAAAATCCCAATATCCTCCGTTCCATCTATAGATGCCTTCGCCTCGTCCGGCAA
>JAISSC010000016.1 GCA_031273305.1 Flavobacteriaceae bacterium | reverse complement strand
GCGGTTATGAAGATTCCGCCCTCCGGGCTTTCAAAAAATCATTTAGGGTGGCGCATAGTCAAAGTCAGGAGTTTAAAGGTAATATTATTTTATGAAATATAAAGGATGATATGTAAAATTGTCTTATTTTTTGTACTCATTATTTTATATGTTTCAACGAAATATATAAGTTAAAATTCAAATTCTTACCTTTGAATACGATTTTAAGTAAAGATGGATTTAAACAAATTATTTTCAGATAAACGTACCGGAACCCAATATAAATCATCCCATAAAAAGACAGATCCCAGAAGTGAATATCAGAGGGATTTTGATCGTGTCATTTTTTCTACTTCGTTTCGGAGGTTGCAGAACAAAACTCAGGTATTTCCACTTCCCGGAAGTGTTTTTGTTCATAATCGGTTGACGCATTCATTGGAAGTAGCTTCCGTAGGGCGTTCGCTCGGAAGCGAAATCGGGAATTACATTGCAGAAAAATATGCCTCCGAACTGACAGAAGAAAATAAAGAATTATACAGGCACAGTTTATACAATGTAATTTCAACTGCCTGTTTATGCCATGATATAGGAAATCCCGCTTTCGGGCATTCCGGAGAAGATGCCATTGCCAGTTATTTTCACAGGAACGAATCACTGTTAAAAGATAAATTTTCATTCAAAGAATGGCAGGATTTTCTCAATTTTGAAGGAAATGCCAATGCTTTCAGGGTATTGACACAACAGCAGAACGGAAAATCGGAGGGCGGTGCTATGCTTACGTATTCCACGCTGGTATCCATAGCCAAATACCCTTGTGAATCCGTTGCTAAAGATAAAAATATACTACACAGGAAGAAATTCGGTTTTTTTCAGTCGGAAAAGTCGACCTTTCGGGATATTGCGCAGGAAACTTCTATGGTTTTCGTGCAGGAGGAACCTATGGTTTACTTTCGTCATCCTTTTGTGTGGCTGGTGGAAATAGCCGACGATATATGTTATAACATTATAGATTTGGAGGATGCTCAACGGTTGGGTTTCATCAACGCACAGGTTTGCGAAGACTTATTACAGCAGATAATTACCGAGATGGAGGGAAATGAAAAATGGAATCGTGTTAAGAAAAAACTTGACCGTATAGAAGATAAAAACGACCGTATTTCATTTCTAAGAGCCGTATCTATAGGAGCTTTGATTTCGAGGTCAATAGAACTGTATAAACAAAACCTTGAAAAAATACTTTCAGGAATTTTGGATGTTTCTATTTTTGAGCAAATAAAAAGAGAATGTAAGGCAATCCAGATAATTGAAGATTTTTCTACAAAACATATATATAACCATCGTTCGGTAGTTGAAATAGAAAATGCAGGTTATAATGTTATGTATGAGTTGTTGGATCATTTTATTCCTCCGGTTATAAAATCCAAAGGAGAACGTAAGGAATATGAGAAAAAGGCAATAAAACTGATTCCCGCACAATTTTTATATGAAGATAAAAATGAATATGAAGGCGTGTTGGGAGTATTGGATTTCATTTCCGGAATGACCGATAACTATGCTACTGACCTATACAGGAAAATTAAAGGAATTGATATTGGGATGACGTTAAACAGCTTTACTTAGGTTATGCATATATCGGAAGAAACTTTAAAAGAACTGGAGTATCAAAGAGTAATAGAGGAGATTCTACCCTTTTGCCATTCGGAAATATCCAGAGAGAAGGTTGCATCACTCCGTCCCTTAAGGAAAGATAAGATAAAAGACAGCTTATATTGTGTTAATGAATATCTGGGGAGTTTTTCCAATGAAAATTTTATCCCTTTTAGAGAATATGATGATATAGAAACGGAATTAAGAATGCTTCAAATTGAGAATTTTATCCTTGAAGCAGGGTCATTTCATAAGATAAGGAACTTATCGCAACTGGTTAATTCCTTGATATTACATTTTGAAAAGTTTAAAGAATATTTTCCCACACTACATAAATATCTCTCTCATATAGAGTATACTAAAGAGATAATTTCACGGGTTGATAAAATTTTTAACCGTTTTGGGGAGGTGAAGAATGAGGCTACCCCGACGCTTAAAAGCATTCGGGAGCAGTTGCAGATGGTGAGAAAAACCATTCAGGAGAATTTCGATAAAACGGTTACACATTATGCACAAACCGGAGTTTTAGATGATATACGGGAAAGTGTGATGGATGACCAGAGAGTATTGGCAGTCAAGTCTTCTCTGAAAAAGTCTGTAAAAGGCAGGGTATTAGGGTTTTCCAAAACAGGGTCTATTTGTTTTATCCTTCCGGAGTCGGTGATTCAGCCTAATGTAAGGCTATTGGAACTGACTGGTCAGGAGAAAAAAGAAATAGAGAAGATTCTTTTCGACCTGACACAAAAAATACGAGAGTTTTATCCGTTATTGCAAAAATACCGGTTGTATATATATGAGCTGGATGTAGTGCAGGCTAAAGCCCGATATGCAGACAAACTTCGTGCAGTATTGCCGGAAATAACCGATAAACCGGAGATACATTTACTGGAAGCATATCATCCTATACTTTACTTAACCAATATAAAAGGAGATAAAACCACAATTCCTCAGACATTAACTCTGGATAAAACCACAAGGATCATTTGTATTTCAGGACCTAATGCCGGAGGTAAAAGCATTACGCTAAAAACCGCAGGTTTATTACAATTAATGATTCAGAGTGGGATTTTAGTTCCGGTTCATCCTAAATCCAGAATGGGATTTTTTAATAAGATACTTACCGATATAGGGGATAACCAGTCCATAGAAAATCAGTTGAGTACTTATAGTTCCCGCTTGAGGAAAATGCAGCAGATTATTAAACAGGCAGATGGTCACACTTTGTTATTGATAGATGAGTTTGGAACCGGCTCAGACCCGGAATTGGGAGGAGGACTTGCGGAGGCTTTTCTGGAATATTTTTATGAGAAGATGTCCTATGGGATTATAACTACTCATTATACCAATATCAAGTTAAAAATTGAGGAATTGGAACATACCCAAAATGCTTCCATGTTGTTTAATGAGAAGACTTTACAACCTGTTTATAAACTGGAGACAGGTCAGGTTGGGAGTTCATTTACCTTTGAAGTCGCAGAGAAGAACAGGATACCTAAGGAAATTATTCAGAGAGCGAGAGAGAAGATAGAGAAAGATAAGGTAAATCTGGATAAAACCATCGTTCGTTTGCAACAGGAGAAATATCAGATTGAAAGGCTTAAAGGAGATTTAAATAAGCAAATAGACCATTCGGCGGAAAAGAGCAAAGAACTTTCAGATGCTTTAAATAGTTATAAACAGAAGCTGGTGAATTTCCAGAAGTTGTATGATAAAGAAATCAAGTTGACCCAATTAGGACAAAAGTTTGAGAAATATATTGAAGCCTATTCCGGAGGAAAAAGTAAGAGAGATATAATAAAGGAATTTACTAAGGTGTTGGAGCAGGAGAAATATAAGAAATCCCATGTTACGGAAGCAGAGAAGATTCAGACCAAGAAGCAAAGGAATAAGGTAAGATTGGAGTTAAAAAAGGAAGAAATTAAGGAGCAATTGGAGGAAACCAAAGCAGAAGAGATAAAAACTACGGTAAACAGGGCAGCTCAATGGATGAAGGAAGGGAAAAAAGTAAAGATAAAAGGAAGTTCCAGTGTTGCCACGATAGATAAGATAGAAGGAGAAACCGCTTTTTTGAATTATGGATTGTTTACTACCAGAATATCCGTATATGAATTGGAGAAAGTTTAATCGTTTTTTTCCTTTTTGAGAACTCCCAAGTGAGTGTGGTTAAAACCTTTATTATATTTTAATCCATACCCAAATATCCTGTCCATAGAGGAATGTGAAAACAGGATGATTCCGGTTAGTTCCAGCCATGATAATTGAAAATAGATACCGATGAGATAAAATATAACGGCAATTCCCTTATGATGGAAAAAGTTGTAAAGTATGGCTCCGGTCTTGTTATTGAAAATATAGCCTGTCATGGATAGGTCGGGGAGTAGTATAAGCGCAGGAAACCACCACCAATCGTATCCGGAAAGATAAAATAAATAAATCCCGAACAGGAACATGGCTGATTCTTCTGCTTTTAATACGAATTTCATCGGCACAAGATTAAGATAAAAATTTTTCGTTCAATTCAGGAGTGGGAATCATGCAACTTTCCTTTTTTCCAAACCATTTATAACGATTTTTAGCAATGAAACCATAAACAATATCCCGAACAGGTGCAGGAAAAACGGTGAAAAAGGTCAACAAGTTATAAGGGAATCCCAGAGTTTGTGCTATTTTTAAGGTGGCTGTACTTTTGGTATAATAAGCCCTGCCCGGCTCATAAAGAATAACAGAATCAAACTTTTCCTGCCGTAGTCCTCTTTCCTGTAAAAAATTTTGTCCGAAATCAGATTGAAGAGAAGAAAATTTGAATTGGTCTTTCTTGTCTTTTTTCAGGATAAATTGTACGGTAGAATTACATAAATTGCATACTCCATCGAAGAGGACAATATATGTTTTCATAATAATTTAGCACTGTTTTCCAAGATTAATTCTCCATACTCAGGCATTTGTCTCAAAATAAAATCCTTACAGAATTTTTGAAGTTCAGGATAAAACTGCATGAATTGCCGTTCAATATTCCGTTCCTGCAAATATATCTCCTTCACGGAATTTCCCATATCTGCCATGCGATAAAGAAACTTGGATTTTTTGCTTAAATTATGTAAAGTCCATTCGATACCCTCATAAGTCTTATATTTTTCAAACCAGTCATCTTCTATCAAAGATTTCAAAATAGTATTTAATCTTTTAGGAAAAAGGATCTCCGTTCTTTGCACCAGATCATAACAGGATTTTTTGAAATTTTCAAAATCCTCATCACAAAACAGATGCCAGTTCTTAATGAGGAAATAATCATAGATGACGTCTGTAATGATAGGGGAGAACTTACCATAAGACTTATGGAAGATATGTGTCGTTTCTTTGACAATAGGGTGAGAATCGGTGAAAGAATCAATATTCCTGTGCAGTAAAATTCCTGTTGCAATAGATTGAGGGTAATTCTGATAATCTTTACCTCGAACGATTTCACCCAGTACATTACCTACTTGTATATCAGGTATTTTATACGATAGTAATTGATGGGCTACTATGTTCATTTATTTCTTATTATATTTCTTTATAATTATTAAATGTTTAAATTAATATCAGGATTTTTATATCTCTTATTATCCCTGAGTAAAATCGAATATTTCTCCTGCATTTCCTCTTTGATCAGAGGATTCAATTTTAATGCCATTTTTAGAAATTTTTTACCCTTTTCCTGCTCCTTAAGTAAAAAATAACAATTACCCAATTGGTAATATAATTCTGCCCGCACAAAATATTTCAGGCTCCTGTGCAGAACCAGAACAGCCTTTGAAAAATCTTCCATGCTGATCAATAATTCCGAGTAAGCAAGCCAGTTATAGAAATAATTAGGTTCCAAATCGACAATGACCTCAAAAGAATCAGAAGCCTCTTTGAGTTTCCCTGACTGAATGGTTAAGTAAGCATATTTTTTCCAATAGCTTACCTCTTTGGATTCAATATCTAAGGCTTTCTTTATATAATGAAGGGCTTCATCGTTGTTTTCTATCAGGTCATATATATTTGCAATTTCAAACCATGCTTTGTCAAATTGAGGGTCTTCTTTCACCGCTTTTTGAAATGACTGGAGAGCCTGTATATGTTTTCGTATTTTATTATATGCCTGTCCTATCTTAAAATGAGTAAAAGCAGCAGTATCATCAAAATCAAGAGATTCTTCATATATTTCTATCGCTTTTTCCCACTGGTTTAATTTTTCATAGCAAAAAGCCTTTTGAGTATATCCGGCAATACTTTTCGAGTTGATGATTATGGTATAATCAAAAGCATAAAGTGCTTTTTCATATGAACGGAGGTTTAGATATTGTAACCCCAACTGGAACCACGCTTCTTCAGAATATGGATTTACATCAATGAATTGTTTTAAGAAAGCAATACATTCTTTATTTTGATGTAAAGCCTCATAGCAATGGATGCAGGAAAACAGTGAATACTCGTCATGGATGTTATATTCCAGAGCTTTTTTGTAAGAATTTAACGCCCGCACGGGTTCATTGATCTCTAAATATTCATTCCCCAAACTATTATATATATAATCTTCATCTTCCTCATTTTCTAAAGCAGTATTATAAAAATCAATCGCCTTATGAGGAAACTTACGTAGAGACCAATATCTTGCAGTAGCAATTAAATAATCAGTATCGGCAGAGCATAGCTCCTTCAGGTCTTCAATCAGCTTGGAAGCATTATGCAGGTCTTCAACCCCAACTAAATATTCTAATTGCTTGATCTTTATGTCGATATTATTCGGATATAAGGCAAAGGCAATATCCAAAGCCTTTAGGGCATATTCGTAGTCGTATATGTCCAGATAAAAAGAAATAATTTCACAAAACTCATCCGATTCAAAGTAGATGGATTCGTTTTCATCCAGCATTTCCTCAAACTTATTAACTAACTCATTATCGAAAAAATCTTCCACTTATTCTATTAGCTTAATTATTATGTAAAGATAGATAAAAAAAATGTAATTTTAACAACAACAACAATAACTTATTCACAAGAATTTAACAAAATTAAACGTACTTTAATATAAAAATTCAATTTCCTTAATCCTAAATTTTTTAATACCGATATTTTCAAATTCTATCTGTAAAAGCCCGTCTGTATCTACTTTCCGTATTATTCCGTTTATTTGTGAATCATCGACCTTAAAAGTCAAGACCCTGTCTTTTCCAAATAAATAAGAATTATATTTTTCAAGTAAAAAAGCAGTATCATTGATTAAATTAAAATTTTCTTTAAAATGAGTAATCAAATTACTTGCCAAATCCTTAAGAACGTATTTTTTTGGAGCCAGAGATACTAAAGAAGAAGCCTTAGGGAGCGTTTCAAAATTTTCCTGCAGAACGTTGATACCGATTCCGACGGCAAAAATATTTCCAATCTTTTCAATCAGGATGCCGCAAACCTTTTTCTTGTGGATAAGTATATCGTTAGGCCATTTAACCAGAGCTTCAGTGTCGGTAACTTTTCGTATAAATTCACAAACAGTAATAGCCACCCAAAAACTAAGATTATTAACGGGTAAAGATTTATCGGTAAGACAAAATGTCAGTGCGATGTTTTTTTCCGGTTCGGAAACCCATACATATCCCTTAGGTCCCTTTCCCCTTGTCTGATTAAAAGTATATACTCCTGAAAAATTATTATCTTTGAAGTCATTTAAATTTTCCCTGATAAAATCGTTTGTTGAGCTAATTTTATCAAAATATTCTAGTGGCATAAGTTTTGACGTGAAATATCATGATAAAATTATTAAAATAAAATTAATAATCAATAGGTAAAATGATTATTTTTGCATAAACTCAAAAAAATATACATTATAGTAAAAATATAAATGACTGAAACACAAATTGAAAAAAAAGTATTATTAGAAAATATAATAAAAGGGATAGAAGAAGTTAAAGGATATGATATTACCATTTTAGACTTTACCAAACTGGATAATACAATTACGGACTATTTTGTTATCTGTACGGGTACTACCAATACGCAGGTTTCTGCAATATCAGAATCGGTGGAAAGATATATAAAAACCCATCTGAAAGAGAGACCCTGGCACGTAGAAGGAGTAGATAATAAACAATGGGTGCTTATGGATTATGTATCCACAGTGGTTCATATCTTCCAGCCGGAATATAGAGAATATTACGATTTGGAGAACTTATGGGGAGATGTGGAAATAACCCGGATTCCTGATGCAGACGAAAAAAATCTTAAAAACGAATATTCGACAATAAAAAATCAGGCGTAAACTTTGGAAACAAATAACAATAATAAAGGAAAAAAACAAAATAAACCATTTTCATTCAATTGGTTTTATGGTATTTTGATCATTTTTGCAGTGCTTTTACTCTCACAGGAGTTTTTTCTTTCCGGCAAGGAAGATAAAATATATCCGGAAAAATTTTTCAGCTATTTAGAAAAAGGATATATCAAGAAAGTAGTATTTTCAAATGAGAACTCGGAAGTTAAGGTTTTTTTAACGCCGGAAGCCAAGAAAAATCCCGAATTATATAAGCCGGATAATCAGGGAACGAACCTGTTTGGGCAAGTGTCTGATGCTCCACAGTTTACTTTCATAGCAGGAGATAAACAGTCCTTTGAAAAAAGATTTAACGAATATAAAGCTACTTATAACCTTGTCGCTACTCTGGAATTTGAAAATTCGAGTCAGTGGGGAGGAATTTTTATACAATTGTTATTACCTATCCTGTTCTTTGCTTTGATATGGTTTTTCCTGTTTAGGAGAATGTCCGGAGGCGGAGGTCAAATATTCAATATCGGGCGTTCCAAAGCTAAATTGTTTGACGAGAATGAGAACATGCGGGTAACCTTTAAAGACGTTGCAGGACTAGAAGGAGCAAAAGAAGAAGTAGAAGAAATCGTAGATTTTCTTAAAAATCCGAAGAAATATACCAAATTAGGAGGAAAGATACCTAAAGGAGCCTTATTGGTAGGCCCTCCGGGAACAGGGAAGACCCTTTTGGCAAAAGCAGTTGCCGGAGAGGCAAAAGTGCCGTTCTTTTCACTTTCAGGTTCCGATTTCGTAGAAATGTTCGTGGGAGTAGGAGCTTCCCGTGTGCGAGACCTTTTCCGTCAGGCAAAAGAAAAATCTCCATCCATTATTTTCATTGATGAAATAGATGCAATCGGGCGTACACGTGGAAAAAATAACTTTACAGGGTCGAACGATGAAAGAGAAAATACATTGAACCAGTTGCTTACCGAGATGGATGGATTTGCTACCGACGTTAGTGTAATTGTATTGGCAGCAACCAACCGGGCAGATATTCTGGATAAAGCCCTGATGCGTCCCGGACGTTTTGACCGGTCTATTTATGTCGATTTGCCTGATTTAAATGAACGAAAAGAGATTTTTCAGGTTCACCTGAAACCGTTGAAGCTGGATGAAGACCTGGATATAGATTTCCTTGCCAGACAAACACCCGGATTTAGCGGTGCAGATATAGCTAATGTATGTAATGAAGCAGCTTTGATCGCCGCAAGAAAAGGAAGGGAAAGCGTTGGGAAGCAGGATTTTCTGGATGCGGTTGATAGAATTATCGGAGGACTGGAAAAGAAAAATAAAGTAATCAAGCCTCATGAGAAAGAAAGAGTAGCTTTCCATGAAGCAGGTCATGCCACCATAAGCTGGATGGTAGAACACGCCGCCCCTCTTTTAAAAGTAACCATAGTTCCGAGAGGAAGATCACTGGGAGCCGCTTGGTATCTTCCGGAGGAAAGACAACTTACCACTACGGAACAGATGATGGATGAAATATGTGCTACACTCGGAGGAAGAGCAGCAGAAGAAATTACTTTTGGAACCATATCTACAGGAGCTTTATCAGATTTGGAAAGAGTGACCAAGCAGGCTAATGCTATGGTAACTATTTACGGGTTGAGCGACCAGATAGGAAATATATCTTATTATGACAGTTCGGGAAATGAATATGGTTTTACCAAACCTTACTCGGAAGTAACTGCGCAAACAATTGATAAAGAAATATCTAAAATTATAGAAACTCAGTATAGGAGAGCTATTCAAATATTGACCGATAACAAGGATAAATTAACTCAGTTAGCCAACAAACTATTGGAGAAAGAAGTGATATTTAAAGAAGATTTGGAGGAAGTTTTTGGTAAACGAAAATTTAATGAAGAGTTATGATTTGCTTTCAAAAATTCAGTTAACTTTAAATAAAAAAAGTTGAATTTTGGAATCTTTAGGAATTGTATTGTTTTTTGTTTATATTTGAATAGAAATTAATTTTGATTTTTGTATAAAAAAATAGTGAATGGGATTTCTGGATAAATTATTTGGACGAAAAAAAACAGAAGGGCCTACTGATCTAAATTTTAATGATGAATGTGAGGAGGAAGATGTAATCTTTACCAGGAAGTTTAAAGCAGGAGGAGGGATGTTTTTTTATTGTGAAAGCAAACAAGAGGCGTTGCAATATCTGCATGAAGTATTCATTAATGAGGATATAAGTGAGGTTTTATGTATAGAACCTAAGCTAATTTCACTTATTGATGCTTTGGATTGTAATTATACCACTCAGGGTTCAGGAGATCAGGATGTGGCTTTAATCAATTGTGAATATCTAGTGGCTTTGGACGGTTCCATTATGGTCTCTTCCGACCAAACCTTTTCCCTGAAAAAATCAGATCTCCCCCAAAAAATAATAGTATGGGCACATCCCAATCAGATTATCAGTTCTTCCAGCGCAGGACTGGCTAAGATCAGATACAACAAGAAAGGACATATTCCGTCTAATATTACCTCCTTACACGGAGACCAGATACAAGGATTCAGTAGTGCTTCCTCAGCTAAAAAAATATATTTACTTTTAGTGGAAGAATATTTATAACAATTAATTGCATTGAGTGAAAACAATAGTAGTACGTTCTTTTTCCGGTTTAGTGTATGGTTTGCTCATATTGCTGTGTACTACTAATCTTCTCTCCGATATTCTTTATGTTTATTTTGATGTGAAAGTTGAATCGGTTTATTTCTTTTATGCGCTGGTTACGTTGTTTCTATTAGGTTGTTTACTGGAAATGGTAAGATTATTGAAATACGGAAGCATTTTTTATAAAGTACTCACCTTCGCTTTAGCCGGAGTTATATATTATTATTTTACAAAAGATTATTTCCTGAATAATTTTAACTTCGTTATACTTTATTGGAAATATATTCTTCTTTTAGTACTGTTTATGCTGGCAATGACCACCTTATTCAGATTCTCGGATGAGCTTTTTACAGATAGTGCCAAACTTATATTCACGGCGGTTTATCTGGGAATTCCGTTTAGTCTTTGTTTAACCATACCGGGAAGTAATGACCCACTGACTCCGGAGATATTTTTTGTATTCCTGTTGATATGGATCAGCGACAGTTTCGCTTATCTCGTGGGGAGTAAATTCGGAAAAAGAAAACTTGCACCTAAAATTTCACCCAATAAGTCCGTAGAAGGATTATTAGGAGGAGTGGTTTTTACTATTATAGCCGGAATAATAATAGAAGTCTTCCGTACTGAATTAAGAGGAGATTGGATTGTAATAAGTATAATAATAGCTATATTTGCGCCCATAGGAGATTTGGCGGAATCCCGGCTAAAGAGATTGTTTAACGTGAAAGATTCCGGAAGTTTAATGCCGGGACACGGAGGAATTTTAGACAGGTTGGATAGTTTTATTTTTTGTATTCCGGCGATATTTACCTATTATTTAATAATCACCATGATATGAGATTTCATAGAGAAGGTACCACTATAATACTAATAAGCATATTTTTATTCTTGCTTGCAGGAGGTTTATCCCAATATTTTTTACACTGTTGGGGGTTGATAATCACGATTCCTCTTTTAATTCTTTTAGGGGTTATCTTGTGGTTCTTCAGAAATCCGGTGAGGAATTATGAGGCAAAACCGGAAGAAATTATTGCTCCTGTCGATGGGAAAGTAGTTATAGTGAAAGAAGTCTATGAAAAAGAATATCTCAAAACTCAATGTTTACAGGTGTCCATATTCATGTCTCCACTCAATGTTCATGTATGCCGTTATCCTGTTAGTGGGAGAGTGGTATTTAAAAAATATCATCCCGGAAAATTTTTGGTAGCCTGGCATGAAAAATCATCAGAACTGAACGAGCGGACTACGGTAGTAGTGGAGAACTCGAACGGACAACAGGTATTGTTCAGACAGATAGCCGGAGCTATGGCTCGAAGGATTGTTATGTACCCGGAAATAGATGATATAGCCCAAGCCGGAAAAGAATTTGGATTTATAAAGTTCGGCTCCCGAATGGATGTATTCCTACCCTTAGGAACGGAAATTCTGGTAAAAGTAGGGGATATTATTTCCGATGGAGGAATAAAAGTAATTGCCCGATTGAGACCTTAGTTGGGGGTAAATTAGCACATCCATTCCCAAGCCTGATAGTTTATTTCACTTCAAATAGCATTATTTTTGCACTATAAATTAAAATCATTCGCATGCCCTACAATCCGGATATTCACCACCGTCGCAGCATCCGCCTGAAAGGATACGATTATTCGCAGGCAGGGATGTATTTCGTTACGATGTGCTGTCAGGATAGGATATGCCGTTTCGGAAAAATCACGGATGGAAAAATGATTTTGAATGACATCGGCAAAATGGTTGAAAATTGGTGTTTGGAATTGACGAATAAATTTCCGAATATTGAATTAGGCGAATACGTTATAATGCCCAATCATTTTCATGCCATCATTGTCAACGTAGGGGCGCACCTGCGTGTGCGCCCTGATGATTCCGGTTCGGACGAACAATCCGGTTCGGGTTCGGACGAACAATCCGGTTTGGGTGCAGATTTGGGCGAACACATAGGTTCGCCCCAACACATAGGTTCGCCCCAACATGCAGGTTCGCCCCTACATGCGGTGATACAATGGTTTAAAACGATGACAACCAATAAATATATACGTGGGGTAAAAACATTGGGATGGACACCGTTCAACAAAAAATTATGGCAGCGCAATTATTACGAACACATCATTCGCAACCAAAAATCTTATCAACGTATATCGGAATACATTGTCAATAATCCCGCAAAATGGAAAGACGATACGTTCTATTCTAAAGAATTGGATAAGTAAAAATATATCTCAATATAAAATAATTCATAAAAAGTTTCGTATTTTATCTGTTTTTTCCGATTCATGTCCGAACTTTGTATTATAAATATTAAAATTCTGTATCATGAAAATTATTTTTAAAACATTGAGTATTACAGGCACACTATTCTTGATGAGCCTAACGGTGGCAGCCCAGAATCCTGCTGTTTCGACCAAGTATTCGGACGAGCAAATTGAAACGCAAATCCAAAGTTACCATGCGGCAAACGCCCGTGATGTATTCCCCGACGAGACATTGTCGCAGCAGTTGAAAAAAGATTTCCCGACGGCACGTGATATTGAGTGGGAAACAGCCGCCGGAATCTATGAGGCTGAATTTGAAATCAAACAGAAGGATTACAAAGCCTTTTACGACGTAGGCGGAAATTTGCTGATGTACGCTTTTGAGATTCAACCATCGGGGGTTCCTGCGATAATCAGGAATGCGGCAAAGTCGAAATATCCCAAATTCAAACTTGATCGCGATGCCAAAAAAATTGTTATAGGGACAAAAGTTCTATACAGGGTAACGATGGAAAGCGGTGAAACGGAGATTGAAGCGACATATAACAGCGATGGCAACTTTGTAAAGGAACATTATGATTAGGCAATTAATACCAATCTAATCCCTATATATCAAACGCAGGGATATTTTCAACTTCCCAACCTGTATTCCGTAGGCGTATATCCAACCTTTTGTTTAAACAGGCGGGTAAAGTGCTGTGGATACCTGAAGCCAAGTCCGTATGCAATTTCGCTAATAGACTTGTTTGTGTCGAAGATTCTTTCTTTGGCAATATCCATAATTTTTGTTTGTATGTAGTCCTGAGCCGATTTGCCGGTTTCTTTCCGGATAAGGTCACCGAAATAGTTGGTGGAAAGATGCAGTTGGTCGGCACAATACGTTACGGATGGCAATCCCGACTCCTGTGGCTTGTTCGATTGGAAATAATCGTCCAGTAAAGCCTCGAACCGTTCCAGAATACCTTTGTGAACAACGTTACGGGTGATGAACTGCCGGTCGTAAAAACGAACACAGTAATTGAGAAATAACTCAATGTTCGATGCAATTAGCCGTTTGCTATGCTTGTCCACCGCATGTTCCAATTCGTATTCGATTTTAGAGAAACAATCCAGCACGATTTGCCGTTCCTTTTCGGATATATGCAACGCCTCGTTGGAGGCATACGAAAAGAAAGTGTATTCATTAATTGTTCGTCCTAAAGGAGTGCCATGAATCAAATCCGGGTGAAACACCAGCGCATAGCCACTTGGTTGATAATACTCGTCCGTATTTTCGCCAATCACCTGATTTGGTGCCAGAAATACGATTGTTCCCTCCTGATAGTCGTAGTATTTAAGCCCATACTTCAAATCGCCACATTTTAATTGTTTCAGGAAAATGGCATAAAACCCGAAGTACATACGTCTCTGTTGACGTGGCTCTGCCTTATCCAAACGAATGACGCCGACTAACGGATGCAAGGTCTCATGCCTGTTGCATGCGTTATACTCGCTGATAGTGTTAAATTTCAATATATTATCCATTGTCTGCGATTTAACTAAAACAATGCGAAAGTACGGAATTATCCGGCATGAATATATGCTGTAATTCGTCAATCGGTGATTTTGGTAGGAGAAACCGTAATCCGTATAAGTGGCAGCCCAATCAATGCCCTTACTTTTACACTTTAACTTTAAAGTAAAATAGTGGGAAAAATAGTATGTCTTCTTATGTCAGGAATATTAAGTTTCAACCATTTAAAAGCACAAGAAATAGAAAGCAGTTTGGATAAAAAGCAGCAAAAAATAGTGACTATTTCAGCCTTCACTGCCAAAGGCGATTTGGAAAGTTTGAAGACAGCATTGAACGAAGGGCTTGACATTGGATTGACCATTAACGAGATAAAGGAAATTCTCGTGCAGATGTACGCTTACGCAGGTTTTCCTCGCAGTTTGCAGGGATTGAATACGTTTATCGCTGTGCTGGATGGACGGAAAACGAGGGGTATAATTGATGAATTGGGGAAAGCGGCGACATTGATAAGCGATACCGTCAACAAATACGAAAGAGGAAAAAAGACTCTCGAAACACTCACCGGAAAACCGGAAGCAGATATTAAAACAGGTTATGCGGCATTTGCTCCCGAAATAGACGTTTTCTTGAAAGAACATTTGTTTGCTGATATTTTCGGGAGCGATGTCCTCAACTATCAGCAACGAGAGATTGCAACAATTTCAGCACTTGCGGCGTTGGGTGGTGTTGAACCAATGTTGCGAGGACATATCAATTTGGGAATAAACACAGGGATAACTCCCAGACAGTTGCGCCAGATGATCGATGTGATAGAAAAGAATGTAAGCGAACAGGCAGCAGATGCGGCAAAGCCGGTTTTGAACGAAGTGTTGCAAAGCAGAGGATTGAGGGCAGACTTTAGTCCTGTGGAAACCGGAAACGGCGTGAAAGTGCAAAAAGTATCCTTTTCCAACCGAGTGCGAATTACTGTTGTGGGCAATTTGTACTTTCCGGCAAATGTTGACAAAAACAAAAAATATGCGGCAATCGTTGTCGGGCATACATTCACCGGAGTGAAAGAGCAAACCTCCGGCTTGCACGCCCGAAAGTTGGCAGAGTTGGGCTATATCGCACTTGCCTTTGACGCCTCATTTTGGGGCGAAAGCGGTGGAACGCCTCGCAATATCGAAGTTCCCGAAATACGAGTGGAGGATTTTAGTGCCGCAGTCGACTTTTTGAGCAATCACCCGCAGGTGGATGCGCAGCGTATCGGCGTACTTGGCATTTGTGGCGGTGGCGGTTATGCGGTCAGTGCTGCACAGATTGACCACCGCATCAAGGCAGTTGCCACCGTCAGCATGTACGACTTGGGGCGTGCCAGACGGCAGGGGCTTGGCGATGTCATCACTTATGAGCAGCGCATGAAAATCCTTGATGAAATCGGAGAACAGCGCACCAAAGAATTTAGAGGCGAAGCTCGACATGACATCTTCGGGGTACCTGAAAAAATCTCTGCCAACGATACCGAAAATACGCGTGAATTTTTCGATTATTACCGTACTCACAGAGGTGAGCATCCCAATACTACAACCGCCTATTCTTTCACCAGCATGGCACCGATGATGAACTTCTTCCCCTTTGCACAAATTGAGACTATTTCGCCCAGACCGCTTCTGTTTATTGTCGGAGAGCGGGCGGTGTCGGCATATTTCAGCGAAGATGCTTATCAAAAAGCGGCTGAACCGAAAGAAGTCTTTGTCGTTTCCGGTGCTTCACACGTCGATTTGTACGACAGAGAAGAGTATATGAGCGTATCGCTTCCAAAACTGGATGGTTTCTTTAAACAATATCTCAACAGATGAGAAAAGTAGATTTCCATAACATAACATGGTTTGACATTATGATATCAACATTATTATTGGCACTGTTTCTTGCTGGTTGCAACTCCGGTCGTCCGAATAATGGCAGCAGGGAAACAACAGATGAAACGGGGAACGGCAATGAAGGAAATAACAGCATGGGTACACACCTGACAGCGAACGATTACGCCCGCGATATTGTAAACCACCCTGCCTTTGCCGGTTTCGGGGAATTGCTATTGGCTCGCGACGATAATACCTCCTATTATAATACGCACCTCTCCGATGTGGGTTTTCTCATGCCCTATCATGGCAACGTTTGTCCCGATGTGGTATTGAGTGCGATAAATCGCATGATTGACGAAGTGAATAGCGGCAAAACAATATTTTACGACATATACACCGAACAGCAAAAACAGCAGGACCCGACTAAAAGAAATACGGGACTGTTCTTTTATCGCGGCAAGCCCGATGCACCTTTTGCTGTAGTATGCCCGGGCGGTGGGTTTTCGTATGTGGGTTCTCTGCACGAAGGTTTTCCGTTGGCAAAGCGAATAAGCGAACTGGAATTGAACGCCTTTGTCATACGGTATCGCATCGGCAGCGAACAGTATGCAACCGAAGACTTGGCGGCAGCCATAGCGTACATCTTCCGCAATGCCGAAACGCTTGGCGTAAGCACAAACGATTATTCGGTTTGGGGCGGCTCGGCGGGAGCGCGTATGGCGGGCAATATAGCTTTAAGCGGAGTGGCGACTTATGGAGGCGGCAATCTTCCGAAACCCGCAACGGCGGTAATCGCCTATACAGGACAGACAACCTATTCCGCCGATTTTTCCCCTACTTTCATCACGGTAGCCGCCAACGATGGAATCGCCAACGTCAATACGGTGGACAGGCGGGTGGAAAATCTCCGCAATGCGGGCGTGGAGGTGGAATACCGCAGGTATCAAAGCACCGGACATGGATTTGGTCTCGGCACGGGCACGGACGCCGAAGGGTGGCTTGATTTGGCGGTCGATTTCTGGCAAAAACATATAAAGTAAATAATTTTTAAAACAGAAATAAGTATGAAACAATTTTTTTATTTAGCAATTCTCCTCTTTGGGTTTGCAACTGTATCTGTGCAGGCCCAAGTATCGATGAATATTCTCGATTGGTCAGGAGAAAACAGGAGTGTTGGAGTTGCTTCAATCGACAAGATTACTTTCACGGAAGACGATCTTGTCATGAACTACAACAACGGTAATGTTGAAAGTCTGGATATGCTTTCCATTCGGAAAATCACTTTCAGCGGAAGCCCTTTGGGGATAGCCGATGTGATTGGAACAGCAAAAGCAAATAAAATAGCTGTTTTTTTCCATTCGGAAAATCAACTTCTTATAAACAATCTGCCCGATGGAAAACATCAGCTGTCGATTTATTCCATTACAGGAGTTTTAGTTCACCGTTCGGTTGTCGATTCGGGTTCGCCTGCTGTTCCTGTGAACGGTATCGGCAAGGGAGTTTATATTGCGGTTATTAACAATCAAACTGTAAAATTTGTAATGCCATGAGAAAGACCATTCTATTATCATTAGTGTGTATGTTTGTTGCGACTGTAATATTTGCGCAAAAAATTATAACTGTCCATAAAACAGACCAAACTACGGAAACTTTTAACTCGACTGATGTCGATAGTATTCAGTTTTCTGCGAACGAAACAACGATGCGCTTTTATACGGCTGACGGAACGTTCAACTTTTCAGTTTCAGGGATTGACAGTATTATCGTCGTGCAAGTGCAGGAACCACCCGGCGAAGGACCTGCCGACGTATCAAATATAACTTCCGTTGGAAATGTGCCGTTGCTTACGTTGAACAATGGCGTGCAGATACCCCAGCTTGGGCTTGGAACGCAGATTCAAAGCTTGGAAAACGATGCCAGTGAAAACGGAAGACAACTGCTTAATGCCACATCACATAATGCCGTTGTAGCGGCACTGCAATCAGGATACAGGCATTTGGATGGAGCACACGCCTATCACAATGAAACAGGTGTCGGACAGGCAATTATTGACAGCGGTGTTCCCCGTGAAGAAATCTGGGTCACAAGCAAACTGTGGCCAAGCGAATACGGCGAAGGTACAACAATGCAGGCAATTGATGCGATGCTTGCGAGG
>JAISSC010000181.1 GCA_031273305.1 Flavobacteriaceae bacterium | reverse complement strand
AACATAGTTATAGTATAAAAGTAGGTGCTTTGGATAATCCGGGTTGGTCAATTGAAATTGATTTAGAAGATACCGACATTAATTTTAATAATATACCTTCTACCCTTATAGAGTTTAGTGAGCATAAATGGATAGCTTATAAAGTTGAAGACAGATGTTTCCAAGCTTTTGGAGGTCCCTTGAATTTGAACCTGCTAATAAAGGTATTTAAATTATTAGTGGATAATGGAGAAATTGATGAGAATAAAGTTCGAGAATATCTAAAAGAGTACTCCTAATCAACCTCAATCTTCCAATATTTCCTGTAATACCTGTGCTGAGGTAGAATTGGGTAAAGTTATGCTTACTTTTTGGGAAATAGTAGGGGCTATTTCTGTAATAAATACCTTTTTATGGCTTACTCCGTGAGGAATTTTCCATCCGTAGAATATTGCCGGAACGTGAGTATCATAAGCATAGCTTGCTCCATGAGTGGTTCCCTGTATCATATATTCCATATAAGCAGGTTTTGGCAGCACATATATTTGCCCGTTTTGGGTTTTGTCATATCCTCTGAAGATCATCGAGGCATGTTCATCTACAGGAGAAGCATTTAAGATTTGTTCTTCGGAATATGTTCTTTTCACCCAGTGAAAAGTTTCAATATAATCGGATAGTTTGGCAATTATCTCATTTTTATTTTTTCCCTCACTCGCAATTAATTCTTCATTTAAAAAAATATTTTGAGTATAGTAAGATAAAATAAAGTCTTTCCCGAAAGTTTTCACGGAAAAATCCCTTAATTTTTGTTCAGTTTCCTTTCTGTCAGTGGAAGAAACATCATATCCGTAGTCGTGTAAAAACAGGGGATTTTCTGCTCCGGAGTGGTCTGCTGTTAGAAAAACCAGATAATTTTCCTTCCCGACTTTAGAATCAAGATAAGAAAGCAGGTCGGCGAGTATATCATCCAACCTTAAATACGTATCCTGAGTTTCCATAGAACGAGGTGAGGTTTGATGGGATATAATGTCGGGTGCGGAAAAACTTACAGCTAAAAAGTCCGTATCTGCATCTTTTCCCAGTTCTTCCCGCACAACTAACTCCCTGACAAAATCAGCGACTAAATTACTCGTAAAAGGGGTAGATTTTATTATTTTAGCACCATCTTTGGCAAAAGCTGTCTTTAGATCATATGGGAAAACTGCCTTTTTATCGCTGTCGACAGGTGAGGCTTCATAAGGATTTTCATCGGGGAGGCTTTCTTTATATACGGAAATATCTTTATATAAGTTCCATCCATCATTGATGTACTTCATATATTTTTTTTCCTTGTTGTATGAAGTTACCCATTGAGGGAAGTCATTACCATAGAAAGTACTTGAGATAAAATTACCATTGTCGGAGAGCCAGTAGGCACGGTTGGCAAAATGTCCTGCCGGAAGTATTGCTCCGCGATCTTTCATGCTCACTCCAAAAACCTTTCCCCTGAAGTTGGTTGAAAGTCGGAGTTCATCAGTTATTGTTGATGATTGAAGATTTTTAGGAGACATTAAGCCTTCTTTGGTTTTTTCAGGGTCTCCTAACGGAGAAACGGAAGGATCATCAGTACAATAAACACTTTTCTTAAGGCTTCTGTTAAACCAGCTGTTACCTATAATTCCGTGATTTGCAGGTGTTGTTCCCGTGTATACGGATGCATGTCCGGGAGCCGTATGTGTGGGAACGTAGTTATAGTGCATATTGGTATAAAGGAATCCGTTGTTTATCAGCCTTTTAAAACCATTTTCCGAGAAATAGGGATTAAACCGGTATAAATATTCCATTCTCATTTGGTCTACTACGATCCCCACGATTAATTTAGGTCTTTCTATCTGGGCATAAGAAACCGATGAGGCACTTAGCACTATGGTCAGAAATATCGTTTTTATCTTTTTCATGTTCAGTTAAATAAAAAACTTAGAGGGAAAAGGTGATTTTATCCCTCTAAGATGTGATTAAGAAATTATATTACGACTTTGTAAGTCTGTCTAATGCAAATTGAATCATTTTATCTATGGAAGAGTAGGGGTCTTTACTGAAAGTGCCTGCATATCGGTTGGCTACAATGGTGTTTAAAGATAAGGCTTTGTGTCCCATTAACTTAGATAATCCGTAGATGGCAGAGGTTTCCATTTCAAAATTGGTAATTCTGTTCTCACGGAATTTAAATTTTGTTAATTTATCGTTCATATCTTCCTCATTGGAATCTAGTCGTAAAATCCTTCCCTGAGGCCCATAAAACCCTATGGCGGTTGCTGTTATTCCTGTTATGACCTCCGAATTTTTAGTTATCAATTCGAGTAGTTCACCGGAACCTTCTACTACATAAGGAACCGCTCGTCGGATATTCCAACCGGTTTGGGATATAAAGGCTTCGGCTAGTTCATGGGTATAAAAAGATTCCGTATTTGCATAAAAGCTCATCAGTCCGTCAAAACCCAGTCCCTGAGATGAAGCCACCAGACTGTCTACCGGAATATCTGCCTGTAAGGCTCCGGAGGTTCCCAGCCTTACGAAGGTTAACTGAGCAGGCGTGGATTTTATCTCTTTTTTGTCTAAGTCGATATTTGCCAATGCATCTAATTCATTTAGAACAATATCAATATTATCCGTGCCCATTCCTGTTGAAATAACCGTAAGCCTTTTTCCGTTGAGTGTTCCGGTATTTACTACGATTTCTCTTTTTTGGGATTTTACCTCAATGGTGTCGAAGTATTTGGAAACTTTGGGCACTCTGTCCGGGTCTCCTACTAAAATTACCGTATCCGCTAATTCTTCTGGTCTGATGTTGCAGTGATAAATACTTCCGTTGGGGTTTAACACTAGTTCTGAACTTGCTAATTTTGTTGCCATCTTTGTAATTTTTAATTAATAATCATTTGTTATCTTGAGTTTTTGTTATTTTATCTTATGTTAATGGGATTATCCGCCTACTCGCTTTATATTGAACCCTTTATCTTTTAGTATCTCCATGATTTTATCCCGATAGTTCCCCTGAATGATAATGGTATTGTCTTTTATAGAGCCTCCGACTCCTAATTTTGACTTGATCTCTTTTGCCAGAATCTTTATGTCTTCATCAGAACCGTTGTAATTCTCCAAGATGGTTACAGGCTTTCCGTTTCGTCCTTTCTTTTCATATTTGCAGATTATCGGCTCGTCCTGCATGAATAATTCTGCTCCTTCGGATGAAACTTTATCCGGCTCCTGAAATTGATGATCAGGGAATAATTTTTTAAGTTGATCTTGTAAATCCATTTTATTGGGTCTATAATTGAAGTTTACATTACGAAGTTAGTAATTTTTCCCTGACTTTAACACTTTCAAAAACTCAATTTTGTAACCATATAATAATCAATGCTTTATAATTGTCCTGAAAGGACAGATTTTCATAACCGCAGGTCGACGACCTGCGGGCAACGACAACCAATAACACCGCCTGAAAGGCGGGACTAGTCCTGCCTTTCAGGCAAAGAGTGGGGTGGGTACTCTCCGCAGGTCGCCGACCTGCGGTTATGAAGATTCAGCCCTCCGGGCTTTCAAAAAATCATTTAGGGTGTCGCATAGTCAAAGTCAGGAAAAGCAACAAAAGTTAACGGTAATTCTCCTGTCTACGGCTCAGCCTGATGTATAGGACTATCTTTGACAAAGGAAGTGACTTGCGTGAGGGATAGTAGTGGAAAGCCCACAGAGACACCACATAGGAACGTCCCTACACGGATAGCCCGACCCGCTAGGGGTACGCCCAAATCCTAAAAAAACTAGTGGATAACTTTAGCTAAATGTTTCATTCATTTAGTTGAATCTGCGCAATTGTTTTTTACTACGGGTTTATGATGTTATGAGTTATTAATTGCACGATGTCTTTTATTTTTATCGCTTTCTCTTTTATAATGATCATCTGGATTTCAGCCTTAGTTAGTAAAGGTTTAACTTTCAATCCGAAATCTCCGGAAATAATTTTTTTGACCTGATAGTTCTCCATCAATTCAGCGGCTAAAAATCCGGTTCGTTCGTCTAAATTTTTATATGGATTTTTCACGAAGTTTATTTTAAGGGTCTCCGTGTCCAAAATCGCAAAGTAGGAACAACGTCCGAAATGTTTATCTAAATAACTGTCCAAAGTGTTTCCCATGCTTGTTATGGACACCTTTGCAGAGGTAGTATCCTCTGCCGTCACAGGTACTTCGGGTTTATTTCTTTTTTCTTTGGGATTCTTTGAGAGGGAATGACCACACAAAGGGCATTTGTGTAAAAGGGCTTTATTTTTATAAGGATAAGTAAAATGAGATTCACAGGAATTGCAGGCATACCAATCCTTATCGAGATGAACTTTACCTCCTTCCACGATGATTTGCCTCCCTTCAATGAATCCCTGAGCTATTTTTTCTCTTGCAGACATATATATCCGTGTCAGGGTCGGACGGGAAACGCCCATTAATTCCGCCGCCTGCTGTTGAGTGTGTTTTTCATAGTCGCACAACCGCATGGCTTCATACTCCTCATTGAACAGAAACACGGGTTCGCCTTTCTTCTCAGGGTCTGAATGACCATAGGGCTTAAATCCTAAGACCGTAGGGATAAAGGCTATATTTCGTGTTTTTTTGGGGCGTGACATTCAAAATAATTATAGTACAAATATATTGAGCATATGTTCATTATACAAATAAAAAATACAATTAATTTTATTATATAATATTTTGATTATTAGAGTATTATTATTGTCTTGTTCATCTCTTTCTTTTACTAACTCATTTAATGTGGTAAATTATTCCAAATGAGCAGTGAATATAATATATAACGTGAGTTCGGGATAAACCGTTATGATTTTTTTGGTTGGAATATGATGAAAGATAATTGAATAATGTTGTATCCCTCCGGGATGCCGTTATGGGTGGTGATTATCCCCAATCGCTTCGCTTCATTGGGGGTAAATGCAACGGTTCAGGGAATTACCCATACCAAATTTTATCCCGTCAGGGATTCAAGTTAGGTAGAAAAGGATAACGTCATAGAGTCCGGCATGCCGTCAGGTATGCAACTCAGGTTAGATACTTTTCGATTTTGGTTTTATTTACTGTTTTTCGGGCAAAATATTAATTCTAAATTTGCATAATAAAGAATAGAGAATTACGCCGTTATAAATATGAAATTTAGGTTGTTATTGTGGGTCTTGTTTTTCTCCAACTTGTTTTGCGGGCAGGAGAAAAAAGAAATATTAAAAGTCTATAATGGCAGGCAGTTATGGTTTACTCATGCTTTATCTGAAAGTAAGGTAAATTCTGTTCTTGATTCTTTAGTAAATATGGGATTTTATGCTCTAAAGGTAGATTCTTTAAAAAAGGAGCAAGATGAGGTTTCTATATACATAACGCGCGGAAATTTTTATAAAAAGATGGTCGTACAACCTGATTCTCTGTCAAGGCTTGCCGTTCGGATAAAAGAAGAGCATATAACCACCACCAATATAGATTCGCTGGCGAATGTTATTCATTATTATTACCTGAAAAAAGGATATGCTTTCAACAAGGTGTTTACAGATTTGGATTTTACCGAAAATCCTATTCGGGCGACGATTTCAGTGGAGCTTAATCAAAAAAGGATAATTAATTCCTTTGTTATTAACGGATATACTAAGTTTCCCGGAGGGATAAAAAAGGAACTGGAGTATGATTTTATAGGTAAGCCTTACGATGACAGCAAGTTGAAGGAGATTTCCAATAAATTGACAGGTTCCCTTTTCATTGCAGAAGAAAAAAGTCCGCAAGTGCTGTTTACTCCTGATTCTACGACCATTTTTCTTTATCTGAAAAAGAGAAAGTCCAGTTCGTTTAACGGAATAATGGGATTTGGGAATGATGAATCCGGGAAATTTAAACTCAACGGACAAGTACAGCTTTCCTTAGGAAATGTTTTTAACTCCTTTGAAACCATTGATTTAAACTGGTTAGCAACTCCCGATGAATCCCAGAATTTTGAAATACAGGTAAATGTCCCATATTTATTCAAATCGAAATTTGGAACGGAAACCGGGCTGAATATCTATAAACAAGACAGTACCTATGCCAGTATCAAGATAAGAGAGCATATTTATTATCAGTATACGTCTCGTCAGCAAATAGGGGTGGAAGGTTCTTTTGAAAATTCCCGAAATGTTCTGGATTCAGATAAAAATACCAATTTCTCAAAAACAGGATTGGGAGTTACTTATCAATATTTGGAAAAAAACGAATGGAATATTCTCGGACCTAAAAATCTTTATCTTTTAAAAGGGGTCGTTTACAGGAACGTTCCGGAAGACAGGGATAATGTAGATGAATATCAGCTCTCTGCCCATTTGGAGAAGCTGGTTAAGATCTCAGGTTCTCATTATTTAAAACCTCGTATTTCTGCCTCTGCCTTGTTATCAGATACGTTGACAATCAATGAGTTATTCCGTATAGGCGGCTTAAAGACCGTTCGCGGATTTAATGAACAATCCGTTTATGCCAATGCTTATGTAATCGGAAGTCTGGAATATCGTTACGTTCCTTTTGAAGAAATGTTTTTGAATGTTTTTACAGATTTTGCCCTTGTAGAAAATAAGTATCAAAATTCCAACTCGTTTATTTTTGGAACCGGATTGGGAATCAGTTTTTTAACCCGGTTTGGGATTTTTTCCTTAAATTATGCTCTGGGAAAATACGAATCAGAGCCTGTTAACCTTTCAGATTCAAAAATACATATAGGGATACAGGCTAATTTTTGAATTATCAGGAAAATAAAAATTACTACCTTTGTTGACTTTACACAACATATGAATTCGTTAAATAAGATACTTAAACAGTTCGCTTATCCTTATAAAAAAGAATTTTTTCTTGGAGTATTTTTCAATATTTTGTATTCCTTATTTTCCATCGTTTCAGTACTTTCCATCATGCCGGTATTGGATATGTTGTTAGGAGGAAGCATAAAACAGGAAGAAACTTTAAACCATGTGAAAGAACAGGCTTCAGATGGTTTTTTTTCGGAACTCAAGTATAAGTTATATTTATTGCTGCAACAGAATATAATAGAAACAGGCCCGAAAAAATTCCTTGCATATTTATGTTGTGCAGTAATTGTATTGTTTTTATTGCGGAATGTTTTCAGGTATCTGGCTCAATATTTCATAGTATTGTTAAGAAGTGGGGTTTCAAAGGATTTGAGAATTTCCATGTATAGTAAAGTTTTAGCTCTTCCGGTCTCTTATTTCACGGACAGGAAAAAAGGAGATATTATGGTTTTGCTTTCCGGAGATATAGGCGAAGTAGAGGGAAATATTTTAAATGCTATTCTGGAACTTTGGAGAACTCCGTTTTCTATTATATTTACTTTAGTTGCCTTGTTGACGATTAGCCCTTCTCTTACCCTGATAGCCCTTCTCGTTTTGCCCTTCATGGTCTGGATTATCTCATCCATAGGAAAAAGTTTAAAAAAAGATGCCCGAAGAGGATTAACGGAATCCGGGAATGTTTTGTCAATCATTGATGAAACGCTGAACGGGGCAAAGGTAATTAAGATATTTAACGCAGAAGAATCCATGAAAAACAGGTTCCTAAAGAGCGTTTTTCATCTAAGAAAGTTATCTATCAGTATGATGAAGAAATATGAGTTGGCTTCTCCGTCTTCCGAGTTTTTAGGTTCCGTAGCCATAATCTTTATTACATGGTACGGCGGAGTCTTAATATTGGAAGAAAGAGGATTAGACCTTGCTTCTTTTCTGGTATACATTGCACTTTTCTTCCAGTTACTGGAACCGGCTAAAACACTGTCTACTTCACTCACCAATCTTCATAAAGGAACGGCATCCACAGACCGATTGGTGGAAACGTTGGAAAGTACGATACAAATCTATGAACCTGAAAATCCGATAGTATTAACAGAGCTAAAAGAGGGAATACAGTTTCAAAATATAGAATTTAAGTATCAGGAAGGACATTCGGTATTACAAGACGTTACACTGACCATCCCTAAAGGTAAGACAGTTGCAGTAGTGGGACAAAGCGGTAGCGGAAAAACAACTCTGGCTAATCTGCTGGCTCGTTTCTATGATGTGGACGAAGGAAAGATACTTATAGACGGACATAACCTGAAAGACCTGAATTTAAAGAGCTACCGTAAACTATTGGGTATGGTTACTCAGGAATCTATCTTATTTAATGATACCATAGCGAATAATATAAAACTAAGCAATCCTAATGCCTCTATGGATGAGGTAATTAATGCGGCAAAAGTGGCTAATGCTCTGGAGTTTATAGAACAGTTCCCTAAAGGATTCGATACGTCCATAGGGGAGGGAGGAGGAAAACTTTCCGGAGGACAAAAACAAAGGATAGCCATTGCCCGTGCCATTTTAAAAAATCCGCCGATAATGATTCTGGACGAAGCAACTTCTGCTCTGGATACTCAAAGTGAAAGGCTGGTGCAGGAAGCTCTGGATAACCTGATGTCAAACCGTACTTCTTTGGTAATTGCACATCGCCTTTCTACCATCGTAAACGCTGATATGATATTAGTTATGGAGAAAGGCAGGGTAATGGAACAAGGCACACATTCCGAATTATTGGAAAAGAACGGTATCTATAAAAGATTGATTGATATGCAAAACTTTTCTTAGGGATTTCACCAAGACATTTGCTATTCACCCTGTTTAAAAATAGGAAAAAATTAAAAAGCTACCCCTCAGAGTTGGAATAGCTTTTTACAGTGAATTGGAATTATGTGTTTTTTACTTCTTTTTGTCATGAAGTTTATCCTTTTTCTCAATGGCTTTAGACTTCATCTCGGTTAATTTCTGTTTTTGTTCATCGGTTAGTATCTTCTCGATTTCAGCTCTTTTTTCCTTTACCAGCTGGTGTTTTTGTTCACGAATTGATTCGGATTTGGCTCTTAATTCTTCTTCCTTAGCCTTGTATTTGTCATCAACGGAATTAATTTGTTTTATCTGGCTTTCCGTAAGGTTCAGTTCCTTTGCCATCTTGTCCTTAAAAGCCTTTGCGTGTTCTTCCTTATTCTCAACCTTTCCTTTAGGTCTGTCAGGTTTTCCGTCACCTTTGGTCTGAGAAAATGCAATTCCTGAGCTTAAAACAAGTGCTCCTATAAATAATAATTTTTTCATAACGCTTAATATTTTGTATTTGTCTTATTGACAGGAATAAGGATTAAAGGTTTAAAATAAGTTCTAATAAAGGCAGATTTGCGCCAACAAATCCAACAATAAAAATAACGCACAGAGACGCCTAAATTGGGACGTTTCTATGTCATAATAATTATGAGGACGCCCACGCAGGAACGCCCCTACCCAAATGTTGCTTTAATTAGTTGAATCTGCCTTTGAGCGGTTTTTTAATTTGACGATTACATATCCGTTAAAATGTATTAAATTTGAATTATATTTTATATTACTTAACAATATGTCGAATTATAAAATTACAAACAAAATAAACTTTAGGGTTGCTTTGTTGTCTATTATTTATAAGTATCAATCATGAAAAGTCTTTATTATATTCTTTTAGGAATGTTTATCTTTTCAGGATGTAGTGCCTATAAAACTGCTTCTAAGGAGATGAGCAGGGAAGAATATGCACAAGCCTTTGAAATTTCCGTAAAGGTTTTTCAGAAAAATTCCTCTCAGCAAAAAAAGGATAAACAATTGGTTATATTACAAAATTCCTATTTGAGGGCAAATGAGAAAGATGAAGAAATATTAACAAACCTGAAATCACAAACCAATCCGAACTATAAAGAGATATATTACAGGGTCAAAGCCTTATACGACCGAATAAATACGATAAAGCCTTTGTTACCATTATATAATAACGGAAGAGAATTGACATTTCCAACCAAAGATTATTCATCGGAATTAGCTATATACAAGGAAAACTATTTAAATCAGTATTATACGGCTGCATTGAATTTATTAGGAACTCAGGATAAAAGTAAAGCCCGACAGGCATATCAGTATTTCACGGAAGTTAAGGGTGTTGACAAAACATACCGGGATGTGAACAATATGCAAAAGGAGGCTTACAATCAGGGAGTAGTGATAATTTATGTAAATTCTGTTAACCAGACAGGAGTTCCTTTTCCGGAGAGTTTTAGAAATAATTTGTTGTCATCATTAAATTCTTCCGTAAATAACTTCTGGACTTTGGTTACCACTAACAGCTCTGATTTTCATGATTACGAGATAGAAGTACTCCTTCGCCAAGCCTTTGTAGGAAATGATATAGTGACTACCAATACCTATAATTACGAGAAAGAAATAATAGACGGATGGGAATATCTAAGGGACAGAAAGGGGAATATCGTCAGGGATTCTTTAGGGAATGCGAAAAAAGTAGACAGATACGTAACGCTAAAAGCCAGAGTAACGGAATTTATACGTCATAAGGAGGCTATGATCTCTGCGGATATTCAGGTGTATGATTCGTATACCGGTTCTATGATAGACTCTTATCCCGTAGCTACTGATTTTGCTTTTAATGCTTCTTTTGCCACCATGACCGGAGACAAAAGAGCTGTGGATAATGATATAATAAGGCTGGTCAATATGGCTCCTG
>JAISSC010000151.1 GCA_031273305.1 Flavobacteriaceae bacterium | reverse complement strand
TATCGCGAGATGTATAGCCTGCCGTAAGGTTAATAAAGTGTCGTCCCGTGCGGGACTTCCATATCGTGTTGCTACCGTCTTCCATAAGCTAAAGCATACGGTTAATAAAGTATCGTCCCATGCGGGACTGCCCTTTTTGGACAGCCTCGACTGACAATCAACATTTATAAATTCTGCAATACCAAAATGGGTGTCCATAGTCAAAGTCAAAACGCACAGAGACGCCCAAATTGGGACGTCTCTACTGTTATTTGTTGTTGAAATTGTCGGCGTAAACCTATCGTTGAGGTTGCTTCGCTTCGCTCGCAATGGGTAGATTGCCACGCTCCACTGCGTTCCGCTCGCAATGACCTCACATTCAGGATATTACGTTATAGAAACACCCAAGTTGGGACGTCTCTACGTTGTTATTCTTTGGACTGGGAGGGTTCTTCGGCGTTCTCTATTATTGTGATGGTTGTGTTATCTTTTTCTTTATTCAACCCTATTTGCAAATAATCTCCCTCGTGAATGGTCGAATTTATAATCTCTTCTGCAATAGGGTCTTCCACATATTTCTGAATTGCTCTTTTCAACGGTCTGGCTCCAAAATTCTTATCCCATCCTTTTTCTATAATAAATTCTCTGGCTTCTTGAGATAATTCTACTTTATATCCTATTTTATCAATTCGTGCATATACTTTTTCCAGTTCCAACTCAATAATTTTTGAAATATCATCTTTTTCCAGATTATTGAAAATAATCACATCATCTATCCTGTTCAGAAATTCAGGGGCAAATGTGCGTTTTAAGGCATTTTCCAGAGTTGATTTTGCTCTTGAATCGGAGGATGACCTTTTTGCGGAAGTTCCAAAGCCTACTCCGTCACCAAATTCTTTCAACTCACGGGTTCCGATGTTGGAGGTCAGAATAATAATAGTATTTCTGAAATCAATCTTTCTTCCTAAGCTATCCGTAACGTGTCCATCATCAAGTATTTGTAAGAGTATATTGAAAACATCGGGGTGTGCTTTTTCGATCTCATCCAGCAATATTACTGCATAGGGTTTCCTTCGAACAGCCTCAGTCAGCTGACCTCCTTCTTCATATCCGACATATCCCGGAGGTGCTCCTATCAATCTGGATACGGCAAATTTCTCCATGTATTCGCTCATATCTATCCGAATCAGAGAATCATCTGAATCAAATAATTCTCTCGCCATGACTTTAGCCAATTGTGTCTTTCCAACTCCGGTAGAGCCTAAGAAAATAAAGGTTCCTATCGGACGGTTGGGGTCTTTCAAACCTGCTCTGTTCCTTTGAATGGCTTTTACTACCTTATGCACGGCTTCATCCTGTCCGATGATCTTGCCTTTCATCAGGTCTTTCATCTGTGCCAGCTTACGGAGTTCTCCTTCTGCTACTCTTTGTACGGGAACCCCGCTCATCATGGAAACTACTTCTGCTACATTATCTTCGGTCACTGTTTCTCTGTGTTCTCTGGAAGATTTTTCCCATTCTCTTTGAGCACTCGCCAATTTTGCTTCTATCATCTTCTCCGTATCCCTCAATCTGGCTGCTTCTTCGTATTTCTGGCTCTTAATTACTTTTGTTTTTTCTGCCCGAATCTTCTCCAAGTCTTTTTCAAAGGTTACTATCTCCTGAGGTACTTTAATATTTTTAATGTGTACTCTGGAACCTGCCTCATCTAAAGCATCTATGGCTTTATCCGGCAAAAACCTGTCGGTGATATACCTGATGGTAAGACTGACACAAGCCTTTATCGCATCTTCTGTATAGGTGACATTATGATGCTCTTCATATTTATCTTTTATCTGATTAAGTATAATAACGGTTTCTTCCGGCGAGGTTTGCTCCACCATCACTTTTTGAAAACGTCTTTCCAATGCTCCGTCTTTTTCTATATATTGACGATATTCGTCTAAGGTCGTGGCTCCTATACATTGAATCTCTCCTTTTGCGAGAGCAGGCTTAAACATATTGGATGCATCCAGTGAACCGGTGGCTCCACCCGCTCCTACAATGGTATGGATTTCATCAATGAAAAGTATAATATCCGAATTTTTCTCCAATTCATTCATTATGGCTTTCATCCTTTCTTCGAATTGTCCTCTATATTTGGTTCCGGCTACCAGACTTGCCACATCCAGAGTGACTACTCTTTTGTTATACAACACTCGTGAGACTTTCTTCTGGATAATACGCAAAGCAAGTCCTTCGGCTATGGCTGATTTTCCTACTCCGGGTTCTCCTATTAAAAGCGGATTGTTTTTCTTCCTCCGGCTTAATATCTGGGATACTCGTTCTATTTCTTTTTCTCGTCCGACTACGGGGTCTAGTTTTCCCTCTACGGCAGACATGGTCAAATCCCTGCCGAAGTTATCCAATACGGGAGTTCTGCTTTTTACCTGACCTCCGCCTCCGCCCTGCTTGGAAGCCTCATACTGACCGCCCTCATTTCCTCCGTCATCTTCGGGAAACTCCGCCGATGGCTGATCTGTAAAATCTTCCTGAAACTGGAACTTGTATTCTTCTCTTATAACGTTAATATCAATGTTATATCTCCTGAAAACCTGAGTGACAGGGTCACTTTCAATCCTTAATATGCATAATAATAAATGAATAGGTTCTATTTCCGAACTTCGAAATAATTTGGCTTCTAAAAAACTGGTCTTTAATGCTCTTTCGGCAGCTTTTGTAAAAGGTATACTATTTCTGTCTACTTTTATGGTATTGGTCGTATTAAGATTCTCTATCTGTCGTCTAAGTTCACTTAAATCAACATTCAAACTTTGAAGTACTGTAATGGCTTTGCTGCTACCTTCACGCAATATGCCCAGTATAAGATGTTCTGTTCCTAGATGATCATGACCCAGCCGTAATACTTCTTCATTGCTGAAGCTGATTACATTTTTTACTTGTTGTGAAAAATTCTCGTTCATGTATTATGACTTTCTAAATATTCTAAAATTACTGTGTAATTAAATACAAACTTACTAATTCTTCCTGAATTTCTGCATTTATTATGCCAGTTTATTTTCCGGATATTTTGTCACATCTGCTTTTTATTTTCTCAAACACCAAAGTATATACCGTTTTTGTATGGTATAAAAAAATAAATTTTCCTATTCTTCCGGGACATAAATAATTTCTCCGTTCTCCAATTCGTAGGCTATTCCCACTTTCTTACCTTTTTTCCCTGAAGATTTCTCTTGAGAAGGTGTGTATTTATTTATCTTTTCTCCTTCTTTGGTAATAATCTCCATATTGTCCTTTCCCGGATTTTTTACAATTGTAAAATCTTCCTTAGTGAAAATTTCCGTCATGTTCAAATGCATTACCATTGCCACCATCAAAGCTACGGCAAAGACCATTGCTACATCAAAAAGATTAACCACCACGCTAAGCGGGTCTTCATCTTCTCCCTGTTTAAATCTATTAATTCTTCTCCGGCTTCTCATATTAATCTTTTTCGGTCGGTTTTTCGGTTAATATTCTGGCAACATAATCTAAGTTATTTATCTCTTTTGCATACCAACGTTGTTTAAATTGCAACGTTATCAGCCCGATGGCACTTACTACCAACCCGACAACTGTGGTTGCAAATACTACCTGCATGTTGTAAGCCATTCCTGCAATATCTCCTGTAGATAACCCTACCAATGCGGGACTCATGGCTATTAAGGTTCCTATTAACCCTAATACCGGACCTAATTTGGCTAATATCTTCGAAAGGGAAATATCTTTATCTGCATCATTTTCAAAACTCGAAAGTAGATAATCGGAATAGGATTCTGTCACAGGTTTATCTAATAAATTCCTTAAATATCTAACAAACAATGAATTATCATTTTTAGGCAGTGATTCTTTCAATACGTTTATGTTCTCTTTTGATAGTTGTTTTATCTGTTCATCAAATTGTTTATCATTCTTCTTCTTAATCATAAACTGATTATAAAAACTTCCAATTAACAACAGCGAACGTATGAATAGAAATAATAGTATGATAATATCCGGAATCAGCAGGCTATTTGCTACCCAAAAAAGTACTTTTGAAATAATCTCCATATTCTTATAATCTTTTTATATTATTTTTTTGTTTAATTATCCATTTAATTTTATTCCCAAAGAATCCCAGAAAAAACGCAATGACAAATAACCCTAAAGACAGGATAATTGCTTTAATGTTCAGCGGCTCTTCGGATGCGGTATAAATAATATCCCCATCAACGGTTGCCGTCAATCCTAAGATACAGACTATTAAGCTCATCAGAAAATGTATTTCTAACCTTAATTCTTTTTCGGGGAGTATTTTCCTGCAACCATAGCTTAATAACGGTATCATGACGGAAACTATTATTGCCAGAATATACGCAATTATCGGAAAATCTATTCCTGTAAAACTAAATATCGCTTGTGTAAGTATATAAAAAAGCACCGGGAAAATCAATACGCCGGGATACCAGAATAAGAGTTGGATCCGTTTTTTTGAGTTTTTTCCATATATTTTTATCAAGGACATAAAACAGAAAAAAAAACAAAGCCCGGATTCTATCGTAACCCCAACCGATGCATCCTGCATAACGTTTGTATTATTAAGGAAATTTGCAATCTGCACTTTTGATTGTTGTATGGCATACGGATACATCAATATCAGAAAAAGCCCGCAAACTATTCCAAATATTGCAGATTGTTGCCATTTCCAAAAACTTAACTTTACAATACAGTTAATTATAATGAAAAGCATTAATATCCGTATTATCAGCTCCATGCTCTAATCACAAATGTTCCCCCGTTCTTTATTTACTTTTTAATTGTTGTTCTTTCTCCTCTTCTTAATAATAAATATACACAATATAATAGTCGCTATTACAACTGCAAAAGTAATAATAATACCATTCAAAGAAGTCTTTTGAGGTTTTTCTCCCTTAATTTCTTCTTTTTTAAGCACCATTCCGTCCTTTTCCTTTGATGAAGTTTCCCCCGATTTCATTGCACTGATCTGCTGCTTATACTCAGATGCCTGTTGAGGGCTTATCTTGGTTGAGATAAAATCCTGAAGTTTACTGTTT
>JAISSC010000102.1 GCA_031273305.1 Flavobacteriaceae bacterium | reverse complement strand
AAACTCAACTATAAGTTCTATTTTTCTTGGTGATTGAACTAATTGCAGTAAAAACATTTTTTTATTCATAACCTTTGAGTGTAATCAAAGCTAATGATAATAAGGGATTCGGAAATTTTCAACCTGAAAAATGTCCTTTAAGCTACAAATATTATGAAAAAAATTGTGATTTTGAACTTGCATGAATCATAAGAATAGGGACGACACTTTATTAACCGTATGCTTTAGCTTACTGCAAGCGAGGTGTGTCGCATAGTCAAAGTCAGGAGGCTAAGACAACAATTTCCTAACCGTTTCTGATATTGCTTTTCCCTCTGCTTTTCCCTGTAATTTTTTGGTAGCGGCTCCCATTACTTTTCCCAAGTCTTTTATATCTTGGGCACCGGTTTCCTCAATAATTGCCTTAAGTTCTTTTTCCAGTTCTTCAGGAGAAAGCTGAGCAGGAAGAAATTGCTCAATTACCTTAGACTGAGCCTGTTCATTTTCAGCCAATTCATTTCTGTTATTAGCCTTGAACTGTTCATAGGCTTCTTTTCGTTGTTTAACCAGTCTTTGCAATAATGCTATTTCCTGTTCAGGGGAAATTTCTTCTGTTTTTCCGTCCGTTTTAAGTAATAGTAGTTGAGATTTAATAGCCCGTAAAGACTCTAACGCTACTTTATCTTTCTCTTTCATTGCGACCTTTAGCGCATCCGTTATTTTAGTTTCTAAGCTCATGGGTTATATTTTTTGTTCCGGATAATGCCCGGATAAATTATCTCCTTTCTGTTTATTGAGTACGTTTGGAATTATTCTAGTCGACATTATCATGGAAAAAGTTATTAGGGCGTATTTGGATCTCATTGGACTTTTTGTTGAAATATATCTCGGAATCGTTATCAGAATCCGTGTTTTCATCTAAATTTATTCCTTGTCTTTGGTATGCCGGAACTTTTTCTACCTCGTCTACATTCTGTTTAGCCAATCCCTGAAATTTACTATTTAATTTTTTTAGTCTTTCTCTCCTTTCCTGTATCTTCTTCTCCATAAGTTCGGTAAGAGATTCCGAATTTTGATTTCTCTCCTCATTAGTTGTTTTTGTTTCAAAAACAACATGTTCTTTTTCTTCGGTTATGAACTCTGCCTGAGTATCTTCCATAGGGTGGGGTTCTTCCACAGCGGCTGTTTGTAATGTTACCTTTTGAGTAAAATCTTCAGCTTCATCCAGAGTAAAAATAGTTGTCTGATTAACAGGAGATTCCGTAGGAGTATCTTCTTTTTTGGAAGCAGGACTTTCAATTTTTCCGTAAAGAGGCAGTTCTTTTTCCACAGGAGATTCCTCAGGAGGCACCTCTTTTTTCACGATGCTGATCTCCTCCTCAAAATTAAAAGCAGGAATTACCGGTTCTTTTTTGTTGGAAATACCGAAAGTGGTTATTTCTTCTTCCTCGTCTAAGGTGATTACTTTCTGAACAGTTTCATCCTCTGTTTTTTTTTCATCAGACACGGAAGGAACAATATAAGGCTCATCGTTTTCCGGTTCTTTTTTAGCCTCCGGATTGGAAACCTGACATCCTCCGAGATTCAGAGTGTTAGGGGTAGGAAAGTCATCGGTCAAGGTATGTATGATCTTTTCCTTTTCCTTTCCGCTGTTTCGTTCATCATCTACGGGAAACCCGGTAGCAATAACAGTAACGCTGATGTTTTCACCCAGACTTTCATCCTCCCCGATACCCATAATAATATTGGTATTATTCCCGGCTTCCGCCTGAATATGGTCATTGATAATTCCGATCTCATCCACCGTTATCTCATCTTCTCCGGAAACGATCAACAACAATACATTTTTCGCTCCGGTGATCTTGTTATCATTAAGAAGCGGAGAGTCTAAGGCAGTCATTATTGCTTCATGTGCCTTGTTAGGTCCGGATGCTATTGCAGAACCCATAATAGCGGTTCCACTATCGGCTAAAACCGTTTTGGCATCCCTTAGGTCTATGTTGATGGAATAATTTTTAGTAATTACCTCTGCAATTCCTTTTGCGGCAGTGCTTAATACCTCATTAGACTTGGAAAATCCGGATTTGTACCCCAGATTTCCGTATAATTCTCTTAGCTTGTCGTTTTTCACAACTATCAGGGAATCTACACATTTTCTAATCTTTTCCAGTCCTTTTTCTGCCTGTTCCAGTCGGGTTTTTCCTTCAAAAGAGAAAGGAATGGTCACGATTCCGACCGTAAGGATTCCCATTTCCTTTGCGATTCCGGCAATAATAGGCGCAGCTCCGGTTCCGGTTCCTCCGCCCATTCCGGCAGTGATAAACACCATTTTTGTCTGTTCTCCCAAAGCATTTTTAATATCATCCATACTTTCCAGAGCAGCCTGCTCCCCAATCTCAGGATTGGCTCCTGCCCCCAGTCCTTCGGTTATGGTCGTTCCCAATTGGATCTTATTAGGGATGGAATTGTTTATCAATGCCTGTGCATCTGTGTTGCAGATGATAAAATCTACTCCGGTAATACCCTGATCGTACATGTACCCCACAGCATTGTTCCCTCCGCCGCCGACACCAATCACTTTAATGGCAGAAGGCCGGTTCTTGGGTAATTCAAAAAATAATTTATTGTTGTCGTTAGTATCCATTTGTCTTTTTAGTTTATTCCGTGTCGTTAATGTATTTAATAAATTTTTCCTGAAAAGTAGCGAAAATGGATTTCTTCTTTTCCTTGCTTTTCTTCTTTTCTTCTTCTTTCACCTTTTTTTGTTCTGAAGTAATAGTATCGGTTTTTGTTGTTTTTATCCCGTTTGCTGATTCGACAGAAACAGGTTCATGAATCATTTCTTCCGTGTTATTTTTGTTTTGTTTTGTTTCGAGATTATCCAGACCGGTCATCAACAAACCTATTGCCGTTGCATATTCCGGACTTGCCAGTTCTTCCGGTTGACCGCTTGCCAAATGTTCATTGCAGTATCCTATACGAACATCCATCCCGGTGGTGTACTCGGTCAGTTGCCGTAAGTGTTTTAGCTTGGAACCGCCTCCGGTCATTACAATTCCGGCGATTAGTTTCTTCTTTTGTTCTTCACAACCGTAATTTCTCAACTCCGCATAAGCTAAAGAAATAATCTCTTCAATTCTTGCATGGATGATTTGGGAAAGTTTCTTTACGGTAATTTCTTTGGGTTCTCTTCCGTGAAGTCCCGGAATGCTGATTATTTCAATCTCTTTGTTTTCCGAAGGCCAGGCAGAACCGTATTTTACCTTGAGGATTTCCGCTTGTCGCTCTATGATGGAACATCCGGTTTTTATGTCTTCGGTAATCACATTCCCTCCGAAAGGGATCACTGCGGTATGTCGGATGATATTATCCTTAAAAACAGCAATATCGGTAGTACCGCCTCCTACGTCGATTAAAGCTACTCCGGCTTCTTTTTCTTCCTGACTTAATACGGCATCGGAAGAAGCTAAAGGTTCCAATGTGATTCCTATAAGGTTTAATCCGGATTCTTTTACGCACCTTGCGATATTCCTGATTAGAGCAATTTGTCCGACTACCACATGAAAATTTGCTTCCAGCCTGCTGCCGTGAAAACCTCTTGGCTCAATAATTTCAGATTGGGAGTCTACTTTGTATTCCTGAGGAAGAACATGGATAATTTCTTCTCCCGGCAACATGACCAGTTTGTGAACCTGCTCTTTCAATCGTTCAAGGTCGGTGTCGTCGATTACTTCCTCAAAATTAGGACGGGAAATGTAGTCGCTGTGTTGCAGACTTCGGATATGCTGCCCTGCAATTCCTACGGTAATATCCGTGATTTTGTAGTTAGCAGCTTTTTCTGCTTCCGCTACTGCCTTTTTTATTGAGTCAATAGTTTGGGTAATATTATTTACTACTCCGCGGTGAACACCTAAACTTTTAGCTCTTCCCATTCCCAAGATTTCCAATTTGCCATGCTCATTCCGCTGGCCTACGATGGCTACGATTTTTGTTGTGCCTATATCAAGACCTACTGCGATATTATTGTTGTCCATGCTTATCTTTTTGTTGCAACTATTTGATTATCATACTTTAAACTAATTTTTTTATACGCATCGAAGCCTACATAATCCAGATATTGGTTGTAAAATTCCTTTAAATTGATCAGCTTCTGACGGTTGTTTTCGAGTTCTCCGTATTCTATATATACTCCGTTTATATTCAGAAGTAAGTTATAAGAATTTCTTTTATCTTTATCTATGGCTACTATGTGATTTTTAAACAAGTTATCAACAGAAATTAAATGACATAATTTTGCCAGTTTAGGATACTCATCGGGGCGTATGTTTCCACTCACCATCATACATGGAAGTGAAAAATTCGGAGATAGGGGAAACGGAGTTCCGTCTTTATCCAGATAAAATTCTTTTTGAGGTGTTTTTATCCGAACGATTGGGGTCTTTTGTGAGATCACGATATTTACTACTCCATCCAAACCGATATATACGTTGCTTTGAGACACGAACGGATTGGAATCCAGATTTTTCTCTGTTTTTATAATATCAATGTCTTTTATCTTATTAGCCTTATTTCCGTTCTTTGATGATCGGTTAATGATGTCTTCTACCATGTTATTAGTGATGAAGTGAATTCGGTCAGAGTTTTCGATATGAATCCTTATCTTATCTATATCTTTGTTATTGTGCCTTCTAATGGCAAAATTCATTAAAAAACCCAGAAGTATGGTCAATAAGAATATTTTTAAAAATCTATATTTTAGTTTCATTCAGCCAATTTAAAATGGGTTCATATAAAGTATCAATATCACCGGCTCCTGCAGTCAGGAGCACATCAAAATCTTTCGATCTAATAACATCCAAAGCATTGGCTAAGGAAGTTATTTCTTTATCCTGTACGGTTATTTTTTCAGCCAGCCAATGAGAGGTAATTCCTTCTAAAGGTAGTTCTCTGGCGGGATAAATGTCTAATAATATCAATTTATCGGTTTTGCTCAGGCTTTCTGCAAAGTTCTCTGCAAAATCACGGGTTCGTGAATATAGGTGAGGTTGGAAAACCGTCAGCAATTTTTTTGCAGGGTATAAACTTCTTACGGCATCAATAGCGGCATTAAGTTCGGTCGGATGATGGGCGTAATCGTCAATATATGTCTTTCCGTTTTCAAAAGTATGTTGGGTAAATCTTCTTGCCACTCCTCTGAACTCTGCAAGCCCCTGACGCAAAACTTCGGGTTCTATTCCCAGCTTTAATCCGAGTGTTAGTGCTGCGATAGAGTTTTCCACATTATGTTTTCCGGGTATATATAGCACGAAATCTTTTAACGTTTTTTCCGGAGTTACCAAATCAAATTTAAACCGATTTTCCTCTATACTTATATTTTCTGCATAATAATCCGCTTTTTCGTGAACGGAATAGGTTGCATGTTTTGCCTTTATGTCGGTTCCTTTTTTAACCAATAAAAAACCGTTTTCAGGCACAAGGTTTGCGAAATCATTGAATGAGTCCAGCAGGTGTCGGGAGGTTCCATATATATCCAGATGGTCTGCATCTGTGGATGTGATGGCAGCCATATCAGGAGACAGGGTCAGGAAAGACCGGTCAAATTCATCGGCTTCTACCACTGATATTTGGGAACCGTTATAAATGAAATTGGTTTTATAGTTTACGGATATTCCGCCTAAAAAGGCAGTAGCGGGAATATTTGCATATTTACAAAGATGACCGAGCAGGGTGGTTGTGGTTGTTTTTCCGTGAGTTCCGGCAATAGCCAGACATCGGGTAGTTTTGGTTATTTCTCCTAATACCTGTGATCTCTTTAAGAGGGTATAATTTTTATCTATAAAGTACTTTTTGATATTTAATTCTGCAGGAACTGCGGGAGTGAAAATAATTAGGGTATTCTCCGGAGTTAATCCCTCCGGAATGGATGAAAGGTTGTCTTCATATACGACAGGGATATTTTCTTCTTCGAGTTTTTGGGTAAGGCCGGTTCTGGTTTTATCATATCCGGCTACTCCGGCTCCTGAAAAATTGAAGTAGCGGGCTAAAGCACTCATTCCAATCCCTCCGATTCCTATAAAGTACTAATTCTTCTCTGTATGAATATCTTTCATCTATTGGTTATCAAGTTTTAGCTCTTTTAATATACAGGATACAATATCTTCGGTGGCGTTGGGTTTGCCCAGTTTCAGGATGTTTTGTCCCAGATATTTTCTTGTGTTCTCCTCTTGAATCAGTTTTTGGATTTCGGGAAGTAATTTGTCGGGTACTTCGGAATCTTTTATCATTACGGCTGCCTGATGATTTACCAGTTGTTGTGCATTTTTGGTTTGATGGTCTTCTGCTGCAAATGGAAACGGTATCAGTATCACAGGTTTTCCTGCCAGGCACAGTTCGGATATGGCAATGGCTCCTGCTCTGGAAATAATAATATCGGCAGCGGCATAAGCAACCGGCATGTCCCGGATAAATTCCGAGATAATAATATTCGGATGTTTTATATTTTCTTCCTTTTGTATGCTTTGATAATCCGTCTTCCCTGTTTGCCATAAGATTTGAATACCGGATTCGGCGATTGTTTGGGCGTTTTCCTTCCAGAAATTATTTAAGGTTCGGGAGCCTAATGAGCCTCCTACGGAAAGAATAACCAACCGGGATGGTTCCAGATTCAGTTCTGTCTTTGCCTGTTCCTGAGGGATCGTCTTTTCAAACAGAGATTTTCTTACAGGATTCCCGGTGATATGTATTTTCTCTTTTGGAAAGAATTTTTCCATTCCTTCATAGGCTACATAAATTCCACTTGTTTTTGAAGCCAGTTTTTTATTGGTGATTCCGGGAAAAGAATTTTGTTCCTGAATAAAAGTCGGGATTCCCAATCGGGAAGCGGTGTATAAAGCCGGTCCTGATGCAAACCCTCCGGTTCCTATGGCAGCATCGGGTTTAAAGGATTTGATAAACTTCCGTGATTTCAATAAACTGGAAATTAATTTAAGGGGAAATTTTATATTGGATAACAGGGATGAACGGGAAATGCCTGAAATCCAAAGTCCTTCAATCTTATATCCTGCCTGAGGGACTTTTTCCATTTCCATTTTGTCTTCGGCTCCGATAAACAGAAATTCGGCATTGGGAAGACGACGCTTTAATTCATCGGCAATCGCTATTGCCGGAAAGATATGTCCTCCGGTTCCTCCTCCGCTTAGTAAGAATTTAGGCGATTTCATAGTTCATTTCTTCTTTGTTATTGTTTATTAAGGCAGGTTCTTTGGGTTGAATCTCTCTGCTTACGCTGATAATGATTCCTAAAGCCATATAGGTCACCCACATGGAAGTCCCTCCGTAGCTGAGAATGGGCAGCGGTTGACCGGTTACCGGAATAAGGTTTACGGCTACTGCCATGTTGGAAAAAGCCTGAAATATAACCGGTAATCCCACTCCTGCAATCAACAGGGGACCGAATGTGTTCTCTACTTTTGTTGAGATTACAATAATTCTCCAGAGGATCAACAGGTAGAGGAAAAAACATATGAATACTCCTCCATATCCGTATTCTTCGACTATAATAGCAAAGATAAAGTCTGAGGAGGATTGGGGTAATGATTGTTTAAATGAGCTTTTTCCCGGACCTTGAGGAATGATTCCGCCCTGTACGATGGCAGCTTTAGCCTGTTGTACCTGATAACTTTCCTGTTTGTCGTCGCCTGTGAAGTTCTCAATCCTGCTCTTCCATGTATGAACCCGGTGACTTGGAAATAAATCGGGATATTTTAAGACCAGACTGACAAAAACGAAAACGATTATGGCTCCTGTTCCTACGATGGATAGTAATATTCTGATCGGATAGCCTCCTATGAACAGCAGGGCTAATACCATCACGAAGATCATAATTCCTGTGGAACCGTTAGCCGGGAAAATAAGTCCTACTACCAAGAAAACAGGTAATAGTACGGGGATAAAACTATTGTTGAAGGTTATTTCTTTATCTTTATTTCTGTCTAAGTATCTTGCGATGTAGATATTTAACACCAATGCGGCAAAAACAGAGGTTTGAAAGGCAAAGGGAACTCCGGGTAATTTTAGCCATCGGGAGGCGTTGGAGCCGTCAATATTGTTTCCCTGCATAAGGGTGAGGGCTAATAAAAAGATGACTATTGGAAGCAGCAGTTTGGAAAAGCCTCCGAAATATTTGTAATCAATTTTCTGGAAGATAAAAACAATGCCTATGCCTATTATAATGAATCCGGCATGCTTGGCGAAGTGTCCGAGTACGGAGCCTTGCCCTACTACATACTGCAAGTTGGAACTGGCAGAATATACAGGCAGGAACGAGGCTAATGATATTAGAAATATACTAGCCCACAGTGTAGCATCGCCTTTAAAATAGTGTTTTAATCTTCTCATCTTTACTTTATATGATTAGAGTTTCCTCACTTCTTCTTTGAATTGTTTCCCCCTGTCTTCATAATTTTGGAACAGGTCATAACTGGCACAGGCAGGAGAAAGTAAAACCGTATCTCCCTTTGTTCCGTATAGATATGCTATATTCACGGCATCTTTCATAGACCGGGTCTCTGTTATATTGGGAACCAGATGGCTGAAAGTCGTTAGAATTTTTTCATTATCCAGTCCCAGACATACAATAGCCTTCACTTTTTGTTTTATAAACGGCATCAGTTCTGTGTAATCGTTTCCTTTATCAGTACCTCCTACGATCCATATTACGGGTGTTTTCATACTTTCCAGAGCGTAATAAACGGAGTTTACGTTGGTAGCCTTGCTGTCATTGATAAAGTTGATTCCGTTTATCTTCAATACGAATTCCAGACGATGTTCAACGGCTTCAAAATCCATTAAACTTTGTTTGATAAATTCGTTCTTTATTTTTGACAGTTTCCCTGCAATTCCCGCAGCCATGGAATTTGCTACATTGTGTTTTCCTGTTAGTGCTAATTCGTTGATTTTCATTTCTAAGGTATCGGAGTTAATGTTTATATATATATTTTTATCATCGCAATAGGCTCCGGTCTCTACTTTTTCTTTTAAAGAAAAAGGAATTAACCGGGCTTGGGTTGTATGGTCGGCAAGCCATTTTTGGGTCATTTCATCGTCTGAATTATAGATAAAATAATCGTCTTTATCCTGATTTTCCGTAATTCTAAATTTTGCATCTGCATAGTTCTGATATGTATAGTCGTATTGGTCGAGATGGTCGGGACTTAGATTTAAAACGATGGCTATATGAGGTTTGAAATCTTGTATGTCATCCAGCTGAAAGCTGCTTATTTCCAATATGTAGTAGTCATATTCTTCTTCTGCCACCTGCAGGGCAAAACTCTTCCCGATGTTTCCTGCCAAGCCTGCTTTATATCCTGCTTTTTGAAACAGATGATAGATAAGGGAAGTGGTTGTTGTTTTTCCATTGGAACCTGTAATAGCTATCAGGGTTGCTTTTGTATAGAGGGAAGCAAATTCTATTTCTGATGATATACGGATTCCTTTTTCTTTTATCTTTTGAATAACAGGAGCCTTTCGGGAAATTCCGGGACTTTTTATCACCCAGTCGGCATTGAGTATTTTTTCTTCTGTATGTTGCTGTTCTTCAAAGGGTATGGCATTCTCCATCAGGGTCTTTTTATATTTTTCCTTTAGCATACCTTTATCTGAAAGAAAAACTTCAAATCCCTCTTTTTTACCCAGAATTGCCGCTCCAACTCCGCTTTCTCCACCTCCTAATATTACTAATCGCTTCATGTTCTTTATCTAATTTTTAACGTAATAATGCAAGATATGGCTAGCATAATTCCGATAATCCAAAACCGGGTTACGATCTTGCTTTCGTGATATCCTGCTTTTTGAAAATGGTGATGGAGAGGAGACATTAAAAATATTCTTTTTCCTTCTCCATATTTCTTTTTGGTATATTTAAAATAGGCTACCTGCATCATTACGGAGAGATTTTCTACCAGAAATATCCCACATAAGATAGGTATCAGTAATTCTTTCCTTAACAATATAGCCAGTGCGGCAATAATTCCCCCTATGGTCAGGCTTCCGGTATCTCCCATGAATACCTGAGCAGGATAGGTATTATACCAAAGAAATCCTATTAAGGCTCCGGCAAAGGCGGCGGAAAAAATTACTATTTCTCCTGAATTGGGTATATACATTAAGTTCAGATAATCCGACATCATAATATTCCCGGAAACATAAGCAAAGAGTGCAAGGGTGACGACAATAATTGCCGAACTTCCTGCCGCAAGTCCGTCTATTCCGTCTGTGAGGTTTGCTCCGTTGGAAACGGCAGTTACGATAGTGATGATAACCGGGATTAGAATGATCCAAACCAGATCCCTTGAATCTTCTTCATCTACTCCCACCCAGTTTAATACCTTTCCATAATCGAATTGATTATTTTTGAGGAAAGGGATAGTGGTTTTAAATGATTTCTCGTTGGGATAAAAGTTTTTGGCAAATTCTATATTGTGAACTCCGTCAATTTTTTCTTTGATTACAATGTCCTTATTAGTGTAGAGCGTAACTCCGATAAAGATTCCCAGACCTACTTGTCCTAAAACCTTAAATTTCCCCTTTAGTCCGTCTTTGTTTTTCTTATGTATCTTTAAGAAGTCATCCAAAAAACCTATGATTCCCATCCAGACGGTGGAGACGATAAGAATGATGATATAAATATTATCCAGTTTGCAAAAGAGAAAGATAGGGACTAATGTAGCCAATATGATAATAATTCCTCCCATAGTCGGAGTTCCTTCTTTTTCTTTTTGTCCGGATAATCCCAGTTCTCTTACGGTTTCGCCTAATTGTTTTCTTCGCAGGATATTTATAATCTTCCTCCCGATGATAAGGGAAATGAATAAAGAGGTAAATATGGCTGCCAAAGAGCGGAATGTGATGTATTTATACAATCCGCTTCCGGGTATGTGGTAATGTTCGTTCAGGTATTCAAATAGGTAGTAAAGCATTTAGTCTGTATTTTTTAATAGTTCTTTGGCTATGGTTATATCATCAAAAGGAAGTCTTTCGCCTCTTACTTCCTGATAGTTTTCATGTCCTTTTCCTGCAATAAGGATAATATCTTTGGGCTTAGCCATCTTAATAGCTGTTTTTATTGCCTGTTTCCGGTCAGATATTGACAGGTATTTATTGGTGTTCTGTGGTTCTACTCCCGACTCTACTTCTCTGATGATCTCATCGGGTTCTTCATCTCTGGGGTTATCGGATGTAATAATCGTCAGGTCGGAAAGTCGGGTGGCGATAGTTCCCATTTTAGGTCTTTTTTCTTTATCCCGATGTCCTCCGCATCCGAAGACGGTAATTAATTGTTCGTTTCGTGTCCGTGTTTGGTTAATGGCTTCCAGTATGTTTTGCAGGGCATCGGGAGTATGTGCATAGTCTACGATTATATATATCTCACCATCAGAGACAAAGGTTTCAAATCGTCCTTTTACTCTTTGAAGGGTACTTAAGGCAGTAAGTATTTCCAATGGAGGGAATCCTAATTCTTTAGCAATTGCATAGGCTAAAAGTTCGTTATAGGCATTGAATTTACCGGCTAAAGAAGTCCAAAACTCCTGTCCGTTGAATTGTAGCAACATTCCATCCAGCCGATTTTCCATTATTTTTCCTTTGTAATCGGAATTTGACCTAAGGGAATAGGTTACCTTTTTCGCCTGTGTATTTTGCAACATTACCAATCCGTTCTTGTCATCCATATTGGTTAGGGCAATGGCTGTTCGAGGCAGTTCATCAAAAAACTTTTTCTTTGCGGACAGATAATTGTCAAAGGTTTTATGATAGTCCAGATGGTCATGAGTGAGATTAGTGAACGCCCCGACTTTAAAAGTAAGTCCGGCTAAACGGTTTTGGTGTATTCCGTGAGAGCTTACTTCCATAAAGGCATATTCACAATGGTCTTCCACTGCCTGTGCCAATAATTTATTTATGGTAATAGGGTCAGGAGTAGTATGATGGGTATCCAGAATTTTATCTGCAATTTTGTTTTCGATGGTGGAAAGTAAGGCGCAATGAAAACCTAACCGATTGAATAAATTGAATAACAGTGTGGAAGTAGTGGTTTTTCCGTTAGTGCCTGTAATGCCTATCAAATTTAACTTTTCGGAAGGATTATCATAGAAATTAGAGGCTGCGATCCCTAATGCCATCGCCGTATTTTTTACCTCTATGTAAGTGATCTCCTCTTTCAGTTCTGTGGGTAAGACTTCACAAATGATAGCAGAAGCTCCTTTATCTATCGCTCCTGAAATATATTTATGTCCGTCCAGATCGTAACCTTTTATAGCAAAAAAAGCATAGCCGGATTCTATCGTCCGGGAATCAAAGGAAATATTTCGTATCGGAGTACTCATATTCCCTCTCACTTTTTCAATAGCTGTCTTGTATAATAGGTCTGAAAGTATTTTCATGTATTTAGTTTTAAATAAATAGTCATACCTTTTTTTAGCGGAAATCCCACAATTGATTGCTCTACTACTTTTCCCTGCCCTGAATACACGACTTTTAGTCCTAAGTTTTCCAAGACAGGAATAACGTCTTTTCCGTAATATCCTATTACATTAGGCACTACGTTGGTAGACAGGTCTATATCGGGTTTATGGTTTCCGGTTATTAACTCCCGGATGTTTTTAGATTCCCGTGTGTTATCTTCTTTAGGCAGGTTCAGAGGTTTCTTCAAATATACTTTTCCTGCTATTTCTTTAAACACAGGAGCGGCTACCTGAGCACCATAGATACCGTTTTTAGGTTTGTTTATTACGACAATGCAGGAATATTCCGGGTTTTCCGAAGGAAAGAATCCACAGAATGAAGCCTGATAGAATTTCCCTTTTCCCTTGTTCCAGTATTCCATCTGTGCGGTACCGGTTTTTCCTGCCATAGACAGGTTTGGAGTGTAGATACTTCTGGAGGTTCCGGTTTCCACAGCGTAGGTTAGCATTTTTTTAAGGTCATTGATAGCTTTATCTGATGCCATGTGCTTTTCCAACGTCACAGGAGTGAATTTTTCTATGATATGCCCTTTTCGTTCTATTTTATCCAGAAGTTGAGGTTTCATTAACTGACCGCCGTTTGCAATGCCATTGTAAAAAGTCAGAATTTGTAGCGGAGTTAATTTTACCCCATATCCGAAAGACATCCATGCGAGAGTAACCGGACTCCAGTTTTTTTGATATTTGGGTATGTATGGGTCGCCCTCTCCGGGTATGTCTATACCGGTTTTTTTATTTATCCCCCATGAATTTATTTTATTTAAAAAGTCTTGTGGATTTTTGGAATAATATTTATCTACCATCTTGGATATTCCCACGTTACTTGATTGGGATAGCACCTGAGAAAGGGTAATGATTCCCTGTCCGTGGTCGTCCCGTACGGTATGGTCATAGTATTGCCAATATCCCTGACCGATGTCTACGGTTGTTTCCGGTTCTACATATCCGTCATCCAGCAAAGCCAGTATAGATATGGATTTAAAGGTAGAGCCGGGTTCTGCAGATTCCCATACGGCAAAATTCCGTAGGTCATCATAATTCCCGTCTTTGGTTCTTTGAAGATTGGTTAATGCTACTATTTTTCCTGTTTTTACATCCATCACTATGGCACATCCGTGATCTGCTTCTGATCTTTCTAATTGATTTTGTAATGCAGAGTAGGCAATATCCTGAATTCTCATGTCGATAGTCGTGTATACATCGTCTCCGTCCTGAGGTTCTACTTCTATATTAATGGGCTTCCATTGCTTTTGATTGATCCTTTGTTGTATCTCTTTTCCGTTCTTACCTTTTAAATAAGAGGAGAAAGCACCTTCCAATCCGGCTTTTCCCCTGTTATCGTCAAAACCGAGAGTTCTGCTTCCGAATCCTGAGATGGTTTTTATCCTTTTTGTTCTCCTCTCAACGATAAAGCCTCCTCTGTTCTGTCCTTTATCCAGAATTGGAAATGTTTTTAGCCGGGAAAATTGCTCATAATTCAACCCTTTTTCCAATTTTAGATACTGATTTTGCTTTTTCCTTCCCTCGTTTAGTTTTGTATAGAAGTAATGACTTGGTTTCCCCAACATTCTTTGCAAGGAATCGCATAATGCTCCGATGTTATCCTGATATAGTTCTTTCCGGATGGTTTTCATATCCAGATATACATCATATTGAGTGATGGTGGTTGCCAGCAGGATTCCGTCGGAGGCATACAGGTTTCCTCTTGCCGCCTGAACTTCTACATTTCTGAAATTGGTGGTACGGGCGAGGTTCTTATATTTTTCGGTGTCATGGGTCTGGATGTATATAAGACGTGCAAAGACGGATACTGCAAATAATAAGATAAGTGCAGAAATAAAATAAATACGAGCCAATATGTTTTTTCGTTCTTTATTCATCTTCGACTCTTGTGACTAATATTTTATAAGGTTGTTTATCCAAAGCATAAAGGGAATCTACAATTACCATGTCCTCTAATTCCGATTCTACTTTCAATTTCATTAATTTGCTGTGTATTAGTGCGTACCGGGCTTTGTATTCCTCCGCCTTTTCTTTTAGCTCTGAAATCTCCACTACTTTTTCATCTACAATATGGGAGGAGGAGATAGACAGCAGGGAAAGAACCACCGTAAATAAGATAAATTTCCATACGGAAAAGGCATCTCCTTCCACCAGAAATTTCCCTCTCAAAATATCTGAGACAGTTCGGGATTTTGTTTTATTTCGGGTTCTTTTTGCCATTTACTTTTTTATTGCGATTCTCATTTTTGCGCTTCGTGCTCTTGGGTTCTCACCGATCTCTTCCTCGTCGGGAATGATTGCTTTGGAAGAGACCAGATCAAAGGGTTTATTCCAATTCCCAAATACATCTCTTTCCGGTTCGCCCTCAAATAGTCCGGTTTTCAAAAACTTTTTGACTACTCTGTCCTCCAGTGAGTGATAGGATATGAAAACCAGAACTCCTCCCGGTTTTAACAATTCATAACTCTGGGTGAGTAATTCTTTTAAAGCACTTAGTTCATCATTAACCTCTATCCTGAGCGATTGGAATAATTGTGCATAAAATTTATTTTGTTTGTGAGGAGGAACTGATCTTTTAAATAATTCTTTCAGTTGTCCTGTGGTCTCAATGCTTTTTTCCTTTCGTTTGTCTGAAATTTCTCGTGCTATTTTTCTTGATTGAGAAAGTTCTCCGTATAGATAAAAAATTTCTGCCAGCCGTTCTTCCGGGTATGAGTTGATGATGTCTTTCGCCGAAAGGGTTTGATGGATGTTCATTCTCATATCCAGAGGTCCGTCAAATCGTGTCGAAAAACCTCTTTCCGGGATGTCGAATTGATGAGAGGAAACCCCTAAGTCGGCAAGGATACCATCTAAGGCATCTATTTTATAGAAATGTAAAAAATTTTTCAGGAACCTGAAATTTTGTTGAGTTAGGGTGAATCTGTTGTCGGAAATGGTATTTTTTTGAGCATCCGAATCCTGATCGAAAGCGAATAGTTTCCCGTTTTGAGATAATTTTTCCAGAATCAGGCGAGAATGTCCTCCGCCTCCAAATGTGCAGTCAACATATATTCCCTCCGGATTTTGTATTAGGGCTTCTACGCTTTGATGCAATAAAACCGGATTATGGTAGCTCATCTTCAGATATATTACCCATTACTTCCTCTGCCAGTGAGGCAAAGTCGTCATCATTCACATTTACAGCATTTTCATAAAGGAGTTTATCCCATATTTCAACTACATTAATTGATGCTGCAACTACAATATTTTTCTCCAGTTTGGCAAATTGTATCAAGTCCTTGCTTACTTGTAATCTTCCGCTATTATCTATATCTACATTTTTTAAACCTGCTGTAAACTGCCTTATGAAGTCGTTGTTTTTCTTAACGAAACGGTTCAGTTTGTTTATTTTTCCCAGAGTTCGGTTCCATTCGCTCATAGGGTGCAGTTCCAAACAGGGCTGAAAAACCGACCTTTTGAGGACAAAACCTTCATGCAAGAGGCTGTCCAATTGCTTCTTCAGCCCGGAGGGAAGCAATATTCTGCCTTTTGAATCAAGGGTGCACTCGTATGTTCCTATGAGGTTTACCATATTAATCTTCAAAATTAAGAATTATTTTCCACTTTTACCCACTTTTACCCACTTTTTGTTGATAACTTTTGCAAGGGTGGCGGAGAGGCTTTTTTGGTAGTTCGGCAGGAGGCTGTGTCCTGAAAGGGGACTGCGGGACTGCCCTATTGTGAGATGTATCGTTTGCCGTAAGCTAAAGCATCCGGTTAATAAAGTGTCGTCCCTGCGGGACTTTGCGAAGTAAAGTCGTTATAATGCATTAATATACAGCAGGTTATAGTCCGTCATTGCGAACCGCAGGTGTGAGATTGCCACACTACTGTTGCGAGCGCAGCGTGGCAATCTTGCTGCGAGGAGGCACGACGTGGCAATCTGTCCCATTCGCAATGACGTTACACACAGTATGTTACGCTCGAAAAGACAGGCTTCGGTAAGAAAATTACAATATGCTTAAACCGAACTTACGTTAAATAAAATTTATAATAAAAAAACTCTGTTCGATATAAACAGAGTTTTTCACTATTGTAATTAAAGAGATGCTTTATAGATTATTCCCAAACGTTAAACAACGACAGCGAACTTACGGCTTTCTTATTACCGGTAGTTTTATTCTGAACTAGCGTTTCAAACTTTTCCTTAGAAATAACATCTGCATAATCATCCTTAAATAAACGCCCCGTACCGTTTGTTATCTTCTCAGGACGACCGTTATTTTCTTTCATTAGAATAGCATACCGAACATTTTTTATTCCTTTTATTTCCCCACTTTCATCTCTGTCTAATTCCCCTGACAAAATAGTCAATAAAATAACTACAGGACCACCATCGTCATAGTCGAATTCTTCTTCAAAAAAGATAGAAAATTTATCACCTTCCCCTGTTATAAATGTTCCCTCTGCAGTACTCGTCGCACCTAGATTATCTGTTCCTGATTCAACTTCATAGCCCAGCAGGCTGATCTTTAGCTCTGCCTTATCATAATCATATAATTTTGTTTTGGAACTATTAAATACTTTCCCTTTGATATTAGGATCGCTGGGAACTATAGATTTTACACCAATACGTTCAATTAAATAATACCCGCTAACATCAGGGGGATTGGCTCCTTTGTTAACCTCCATGCCAAGTTTTTTTACAGCCTCTTCCATTTCAGGGGTCATAAATTTGCTATACTGCTCTTGTTCTTTACTGTTCTCGTTTACATCGTTATCATCACTGCTACAGCCTATGGCTATGGGTATCAACACAACAACGGCTGCAAAAAGGCACAATTTCTTAAGTACTTTTTTCATATTAGAATATTTATGTTTTTTTAATTTTTATATACGTCAAAAAAATCATTATTAAATTAATGAACTAACATTTTCGCAAATATAACAAAAAAACAAAAAAACAAAAAACTAATTTTTATCTTGTGATTGTAGGTTCAGTTAGTGAATGCAAGGGAAGCCCTCCGGGCTTTGTCGTCAGACATGCAACAATTATTTGCTTCGCTACGCTCGCAATAGAATGAGACTGCTTCGTCGTGCCTCCTACCAATGACGAATTATGTAACATTCTGTAATTCAGTTAATTTATAATTATGTTTCAAAGCAAGTTTTTTGAGTACATTGAGTTCTCTTTCTAT
>JAISSC010000071.1 GCA_031273305.1 Flavobacteriaceae bacterium | reverse complement strand
CAACAATACCTTTTAAAGTATCACCGGGTTTGGCTGTTTCTGCATTATCTTCAGCAAGTGCCAGATTGATCTCTGCTCCATTCATCAAGCCACTTACAATTTCTGCTACTGTATTTTTTGAAAATTTAAAATTTTCATCAACCGTTAACGCAACAACACAGGTTACATTTTTATCTTTTGTAGGTATCGGAACTATGGACTCAACCATGCCTACTCTTAATCCGTTTATATTTACATTTTTAGATTTGGAGAGTCCCTCAACTTTATCATATTTTACATAATAAACACTTTGATGTGAAAACAAATCTTTTCCTTTTAAAAATTGAAATAACCACCAAAACCCTAATAAAGTTATAATTACTATTATACCTGCTTTAAATTCCTTTCTGACTTTCACTTTTATAATGACTTTTTGACAAATATAAAAAATAATTAAAAAATATTGCAGTATTTTTTTGTTTTTACGTGAAAATGAGTTATTTAAATATTATTCGTTTTACCTTGATAATCTTAAGTTAAAACCCAAATTCATGGCACTTAAACGGATAAGATTTGAAATAGGAAAAATGGAATTAAGGCGAAAAAAAACTTGCAAGAACAAAAAATCAATTCTATATTTGCAATCCAATTTATACGGAAAACTCTAATTGGAAACGCGAAAATAGCTCAGTTGGTAGAGCACGACCTTGCCAAGGTCGGGGTCGCGGGTTCGAGTCCCGTTTTTCGCTCAGAGTTGATATTATATACTATTAAAAAATACTAACGCCCCGGTGGTGGAATTGGTAGACACGCAGGACTTAAAATCCTGTGGCCATTAGGCTGTACGGGTTCAAGTCCCGTCTGGGGTACTTTTAAATCCTCTGTAACTTCGGTTGACAGAGGGTTTTTGTTTTTAGGGGGGATTGGAAGTAATTAACGTAAGTTCAAGATAAGAAATATAATTTGTAAGTTTATCCATTATTGTGTAATTATGTTCTTCTTACCAGAATAAATATACGAAAATATGAGCCTGAATAGTATATTATATTGTGGGTATTAAAATATATTACTTCTCTAAAAAAATCTTATTTTTGTACAAATTTAGAGGATTTATGATGTTTACTAAAGAAGACGAGGAGCACGATCACCACTCCCATACGGAATACACCCCTATTCGTGAGGATGCTTTTGATATGTCAATAGAGAAAAAACAGGAACTGATTCAAAAACATTTTGCTGAAATAATGCAGGTTCTGGGATTGGATATGACGGATGACAGTTTGAAAGATACCCCGCGAAGAGTAGCAAAAATGTATGTAAATGAAATATTCGGAGGTCTTTTACCAGAAAACAAGCCTCTGATTTCCACTTTTGAAAACAAATACAAATATCGGCAGATGCTGATAGAAAAAGATATTACGATTTATTCCACCTGCGAGCATCATTTCCTTCCCATCATAGGAAAAGCCCATGTAGCCTATATTTCCAACGGTAAAGTAATCGGGCTTTCCAAGATAAATCGCATCGTAAACTATTATGCCCGCCGACCTCAGGTTCAGGAACGGTTAACCCGCCAGATTGTAGAAGCCATCAAAGAATCGCTTAATACCAAAGATGTTGCTTGCGTTATTGATGCCAAACATTTATGCGTAAACTCACGTGGTATACAAGACCACAACAGCAGCACGGTGACTGCCGAACTTAGCGGAATGTTCAGAACCAACCCGACCACCCGAAAAGAATTTTTACATTACATAGGAATAGATTCTCATTTCAAAATTTAAAAAATGCGGACATACCAGAACAATACCCTTAAATTATTCAATTCTTTACATGGAAAGAAAGAAGACTTTGTACCTCTGCACAAAGGATTTGTCGGGATGTATGTTTGCGGCCCTACCGTTTACAATAAAGTACATCTGGGAAACTGCCGCACTTTTTTATCTTTTGATGTTATAAATCGATACTTCAGACATCTGAAATATAAAGTCCGTTATGTCCGCAACATCACCGATGCCGGTCATTTATTGGATAATGACGAAGATAAAATCTCCCGACAATCCGTACTGGAAAAATTAGAACCGATGGAGGTAGTACAAAAATACACTCTGGATTTTCACAAGGTTCTGGAGTTATTTAACCTTATTCCTCCCGATATTGAGCCTACGGCAACCGGACATATAGTCGAGCAGATCGAACTGATTAAAGAACTGGTACACAAAGAACTGGCGTATGAAGTGAATGGTTCGGTCTATTTTGATGTCAATAAATACAACTCGGAAGGAGGTAATTACGGAGAGCTAAGCGGACGGAAAATCGAAGATATGATTGCAAATACCCGTGATTTGGACGGACAGGGAGAAAAGAAAAATCCGCAGGATTTTGCCCTTTGGAAAAAGGCTTCTCCTGAACATATCATGCGATGGCCTTCCCCGTGGGGAAACGGATTTCCGGGTTGGCATCTGGAATGTACCGCCATGAGTACCAAATACTTAGGAAAACAATTTGACATTCACGGAGGCGGAATGGATTTAAAATTTCCTCATCACGAATGTGAAATTGCTCAGGCTAGAGGAACCTACGGAGAAGACCCTGTTAAATACTGGATGCATGCAAATATGCTTACCCTGAACGGACAAAAAATGAGCAAATCCACCGGGAATACTATCTTACCGGAAGAACTGCTTACCGGAAACAATTCCTTTTTTGAAAAGGCTTTCCACCCGATCGTAGTACGCTTTTTCTTTTTACAGGCACACTATCGAAGCATCCTTGACTTATCAGATGAAGCCATAATAGCTGCCGAAAAGGGTTTTTTCCGCCTTACTTCCGCCATTGAAAAACTACCCTCCGTTCAGGCTTCCGAAACTTCCAGTTTCGACGTACAAGAATGGATAAACCAATGCTATGATGCTTTAAACGACGACTTCAATACCCCTGTTCTGATTGCCCTATTTTTTGACGTGGCAAAGCTCATCAATAACCTCGAGCTAAAAAACGAAACCCTTACCCACGCAGATTTAGAAGAATTAAAAACGGCTGTTCATGCATTTTTTTATGACATTCTGGGGCTGGAATTATTATCTGATACCTTCCGTGACAGCAATAAGCTGGATAATGCCATGAAAGTACTGATCGATTTACGAAATAAAGCCCGTTTAGAAAAAGACTGGGCACTGTCTGATGAAATCCGTGACCGGCTTTCCGAGTCGGGAATTATCCTCAAGGACGGTAAAGAGGGTACTACTTACGATATTGAATAATTCTTAGATTTAACAAGCATAGTCAAAATCAGGACGTTCAGGTAGAGACGTCCCAATTTGGGTGACTCAAGCAGAAGCCTGAAAGGCTTGATTTTCATAACCGCAGGTAGCCGACCTGCGGACAACGACAACCAATGACACCGCCTGAAAGGCGGGACTAGTCTTGCCTTTCAGGCAAAGAGTGGGGTGGGTACTCTCCGCAGGTCGCTGACCTGCGGTTATGAAGATTCCGCCCTCCGGG
>JAISSC010000163.1 GCA_031273305.1 Flavobacteriaceae bacterium | reverse complement strand
TATTCCTAATTCTTTATAAAAAGAGTTAAATTCAAATTTATCGAGAGCATTTCTGCTCGTTCCCCAGATGTTTCCGGCATCTACGAATAAGGCTCCTTCAAATCCGTTACCGGGAAGAGGAAAGCGGTACTCTACTGAGGAGAGCAATTTAAAGTTTTCTATGGCTATCAGTTCATATCCGTCTTTGCTGCCCAGATTAGAGGTTCCCGGCCCGAAGCCAAAGGCTTTCCATGCGCGCACATCGCTCGGTCCTCCTACGGAGTAACTGCGGTCAAAAGGCATACTGAATGAATTTCCATAAGGAATCCCTATCCCGGCAAAAAGTCGAGCATTTACGGATTTTTTCGAGGATAATTTCCAGTATTTTCTTATATCCAAATCAAATTTCATAAATTGTGAATATGGCACGCCGACTATTTCTTTTATGGTTTTATTGTTGGAAGTCGCAAAATCTTTCAGCGTTTTATTGAACAGTGAAAATACATTTCCTGCCAGTTCTACCTGTGCTCTCAGATAAAGAGGATGTTTTCCCGGAAAATTGTTTAAACGCTCGTCATAGGTAAAGTCGTATTTGAATGAAGATATTAATACGTTTTGAGTAAACCGGTAACGGCGAGATTCCATCAGATTATAACTATCGGCTAAATCCGGATTTATTTTTATCAGGTGTTCTCTAAAAGCCTCATCATACTGAATATAGAACAGGAGCGCATTATCTGAGATAAGAGCATTGTCATATTCTGTTTTAACATCGGGATACATGTTGAAATATTCTGTATATACTTCATCCCTTATCTTTCCATCCTGTTCGTAAATATTAAAGTAATTATCCGGATTTAAAAACTGGGTATATTGTAAATTCCACAGAGTTATCTGATGTACGGTGGGACGGGTAGGGGTAAAGTTATATAAAAAAGCCGTATTGTAACTTCTTTTATCCAACCCGATATTGTATTGAGCGTTATATCCCAAAGAAATAGCAGACGACGGTCCCCATCGTTTTGGGATGATATTTTTTGTATTGAAAGGTAATATTAGTTTAGGAAAGGATAAACTTGCCTGAGCTGAAAGTTCGGAAGCATTAAAAAGGTTATTGTTATTTTTCTTGGACTCTATATTACCTAAAGAACCGCCAAAACTTATGCTTAAATTTTCTGCTCCTCTGAAAAGATTTTTAGCTGTAAATGTCACGTTCGGAGTAATTCCGAAGTTTGCCACACTGGAGTTAAATGCTTCAAAACCTATCTCATAAGAATATTTATCCATAGGAGCCAGTAAAATGGTAGTCACCAGAGTTGAATCCGAATTTTTACCTTGTACGGTCTCCCGTCTGGTATTAAATCCCTGAATGTTAAAATTATTTACTTTGTATATATTCCTGCGGGTTTGTATTTCTGCATTCAACCGGTAAGTATCTCCTTTTTCAATGGCGAGCATATCTGCGAGTATTCGATTTTTATATTTTCCTCCGGTCTGGTTCTCAATATATGCCACCGTATCTATAATCACTCCTTTTGTCTTTTTTCCGTTCTCTATGCGTACTACTTTTCTGGTCGTGACGTAAAAACCGGAATCTATCGGATATTTTTCTCCTTTCTTGTTTTCATTATCCTCCAGAGTCAGATTAATACTGTTATACTTGTATCTTTTAAATTTATGTACGACAGTGTCCTTTCTAACCGTGTCGGAAGGATTTATATCGGCTAATTTGCTTTTGCTGATGGATAGTCTAACCGGAACATTATAACTATTATTGGCTGTATCTACGAAGAAAATTATCTCATCTTTGAGTTCGTTAAATCCGAAATAGCCTATATTTCTAAATCGGTTCTCTAAACGGGAAATCTCGTTTTCCAATACATATGCATCTAACCGATCTCCTTTTTTTATTGAAGAGCCTCTATTCAAAAAATCTGCCGTAAATTCTTCTTTTGTTGGGATTCTCGAACCGGAGCTTTCCGTATTCATCTGATTTCTCCTCCTTGTGTAGCTTCTATATAGATCAGTACTAATTTCCTCTGCTATGTCGTAGATTATCGTATCCATTATCATAGGTCTCCCCAGAGCGATATTGTATTGTACTTTTGCTTTTTTCCCGGAGGTTAAAATGGTATCTCTCACTTTTGCTCTCCTCCATCCTCTGTTTATAAAGTATTGTTGTAAATTTTTTGCAGAGATTCTTGATATTGCAGAATCTGCCAGAACCGGAGCTTCTCCGTTATGATAGAAAAAGCGGTCAAACCAACGGGATTTTCCTGCGTAATTACTTAAATTATGTTTGATATAAAGAGAATCCAACAACTTCTGGTCTCTTTGTTTTTGATTTACTTTATAATATTCGCTATAAACAGAATCAAACTGTGGATTGGACAGATCATAAAACCATAACCCTAAGGGAATTGCAAAAAGTATCTGTTTATTAGGCTTTTGTTTTACATAATCTTCCAACTCATCCGCATAGGGAGATTTGTATTCATTCAACAATTCTTTTCCTTTCTTGTCCAAAAAAGGTCTTCCATATTTATCCAGATAAGGTTCTCCTTTTTTATCGGTATAATTAAATTTATTACCAACAAAAAGATGTCCGTCTTTCGACATTTTATTGGTTCTACATGAAAAAATAAATAATAATTGAACAAAAATCAATATTTTTACTATAATATTGTATCTTAATTTCATCTTATGTTGTCTATCAATAAAATTAAACTCATTCAGTCTCTTACTAAAAAGAAGTATAGGCAAAAGTATAATTTATTTGTGGTTGAAGGTATAAAAAATATCAAAGAATTTACTTTTTCCCGCTTTTTAATCAAAAATATTTATTCCGTAGAGCCTATTTCATTTCTTAACGAAAATCAATATGAGATAATTTCTTATGAAGAGTTAAAGAAGATAAGTTTTCTTACAACGCCTCATAATGCGTTGGCTCTTATAGAACTTCCCCAACCTGAAATTATTGAAATTACGGGGATTCAACTTGTTTTAGATGATATTCAGGATCCGGGCAATTTGGGAACCATTATTCGTCTGGCTGACTGGTTTGGGATAAAACAGGTTATTTGCAGTATGGAAACCGCAGATGTTTATAATCCCAAAGCAACACAAGCCACTATGGGTTCCTTAAGCAGGGTAAATGTTGTTTATACTGATTTAGCCGAATTTTTAACTAAAAGTAAAATTCCGGCATATGCCACAGATATGGATGGTGAAAATCTTTATACTACTCAACTTCCTGATACTGCGTTTATAGTAATGGGAAACGAAGGAAACGGAATTTCCGAAAACATAAGATATGCCTGTTCCCATACTCTTACCATACCCCGTTTTGGAGAGGAACAAAAAACGGAAAGTTTAAATGTAGCCATGTCAACCGGGATTGTATTAAGTGAATTCTTTTCTCGAAAAGAAAAGTCTAAACAAGGATGAACGATGTAGGGACGTCCCAATTTGGGTGTCTCTTGGTTTGTACATACCTACCGGTAGGTATGTGATGTAATTAATTGATATATAATAAGTTAACCTGTCATTGCGAACCGCAGGTGTGGCAATCTCATCCTATTTGCGAGGAGGCACGACGAAGCAAACCCACGTTATAAGGTTGCCTGTCGTTGAGGTTGCTGCACTTCGTTTGCAATAGCTTCATGCATAGATTATTACATTCACAGCATCACGCCTATGTTCTGAAATAGTTTTCATGTATCATTTTTATAAAGTAAATTTGCATGGAATAAGAAAATCATGAAGTATACGGAATATCGGTTTACTGTTGCCCCATTAGAACCGTGGAGGGATATTTTGATAGCCTATCTGGCGGAATTACCTTTTGAAAGTTTTATAAATACAGATACAGGTTTCCTTACTTATATAAGAACAGAAGAAGACAGGGAAGAGCAGGTTCAGGAAATTCCTGTTTTATCTTCACAGGAGGAAATACAGGTTTCGTATGAAAAGATACATATCCCTGATGTTAATTGGAATGAAGAATGGGAAAAGAATTTTTCGCCTGTGGTAATAGAAAACCAAATTTATCTTCATGCAGATTTTCATCCTAAGAGAGAAGAATTTCCTTATCAGATAGTTATTGAGCCTAAAATGTCTTTTGGGACAGGGCATCACGAAACTACATATAATATGCTCCATGCGATGCTCTACATGGATTTTGAAGGTAAAGATGTATTGGATATGGGAAGCGGAACCGGGATACTGGGGATTTTTGCTAAAATGAAAGGAGCCAATTACGTTGAAGCAATAGATATTGATGATTGGTCTTATGATAATGCTTTGGAAAATGCGAAGAAAAATAACGTAGAACTGGAGATAAAATTAGGAAATGCCGACTTGTTGGGGAATCGTTCCTTTAATATTATTTTAGCGAATATAAATAAAAATATTCTGCTGGAAGATATAAAGACCTATGCAAAGAACCTCACTCCTGACGGACAATTGCTCGTAAGCGGTATATACGAACACGATTTTAGTGACATTATTGCAGAAGCAGATAAGTATGGCTTAAAATTTGTTCAAAAATGGTTAAAGAACAACTGGATTTCAATTTTATTACGCTATGATCTATAATAATCACCCCAAATGGGAAGAACAGGAAGATGTTGATACCCTGACTGAAGAAGATACTCCTCACGTGATTGTTTTACATAATGACGAGGTGAATACTTTTGATTTTGTAATTGATTGTCTGATAGAAATATGTGACCACACACCGGAGCAGGCAGAGCAATGTACTTTTTTGGTTCATTATAAAGGAAAATGCGAAGTGAAAACAGGTGCAAAAGAAGAGTTGATACCTATAAATAATGCTTTATTGAAAAGAGGATTGTCCTCTGAAATAGTTTAAATATTCTGCATTTTCCTTTGTCGCTACGTTAAATTTTTATGTATGTTGAATTGACTAATAATTGACTAAATTCTTTTTGATTTTTTGGCGTTATTTTGGCGAACTTGGCGTTATTTTGGCGTTATCATTCGGTAAAAACTTCCAGCCCCAAAAGAACCGGCCTGTTCCAATATATTCTGCTTAACAAGTTCTGACATTTCTCTTGAAGCTGTTCGTTCTGATATTTCATTTATTTCCTGATATTCTTTATTCGTAATCTTCCCTTTATCTTTCACATACAACACTGCCTTTATCTGTCTGGGATTTAGACCAAGCGTTATTAACTGTTCTTTTGAAAATCTGTTTTTGAAAAGCGTTACTAGGAAACCTCCGTCTCGCTCTATCAATTCGGGTTCCGGGAGTCCTGCTTCTTTACATGTTTCTATGATTTTGATTGTTCCACGTCCCCAAGCATCAATCAACCCGCCTTTAAAGCAAACATCGGCAATAATAAGATTTCGTGGCTTTGATGAATGAGGTTGCTTAAGTTTCTCTAAATTTATTCCCTCCGGCAACTTTCCATCATTCCAGATACTGATTTTATCGTCATAAACCCGAATTTGCACAAATGACCCCATATAAGTACGGTGAACAAGTGCATTAAGAAGCATTTCACGAACAGCTGGCACGGGATATTCGTGTTTTTCAATACGATACATTCCTTCAAATTCAATCGGACGGATAAGAAACTTGCGGTTTAATTGTTCTAACACATTTTGCAATAAAACAATTAGATTACCCTCTTCTACTTCCTGAAAACGCAAATCTATATCGCTTTTACCAAAACGACCGATTTTTACAAATGCACCCGGATAAAAGCGCACAGGGTCTTTACCGAACATAATAATGGCAGCCCGTTTGAGTTGTCCATTTTCTGCGAGCCGCAATTTTTCAAATATCTGTTCGGTGGTCAATCCTGCTATATCAGGCATACGACCTTTCTCTTTTGCCATTTGCAGATATAAATGGAATGTTTCTTCGTCAACATCGGCAAAAGTTGCTCTTGGCTCAACTACCTCATCCCAAGTCAGACCTGTACGTTTAAGCAAGAACTCATTAAGCGATGCTCCTGTCAATTCCTGTTTCACACTTCCGCTACGGTAATAATACCTTCCACGCAATGAAATAGGAACAGTATAAGGATGCACGATAATTTCGATAAAATGCTTATCGTCTTCCTGCAAAAGATTGACTTCGGCAGTAATTCCCAGAATGTTTTTGATTTTATTGGGAATCTCATCCATCAATTTTTTGTAATCTTCAATTACAATGACATTGCCGGCATCGTCTTTGCCTATATAAATTCGTCCGCCCTGTGCATTGGCAAAGCCACATATCCATTTAAGATAGTCGTCGTGCCAGGAAGATTTATATTCTATGTTCTGTTGTTCGGGCATAATGTTTTTATTTTTTTATGTTGTTGTAACCCGTGGTGCATTATAAAAAAGTTGTTCAAAATACCAAAAATAGTGATTTATATTGATTATCAGTCTAATACAATATTACATAACTTAGAAGCAAGTTACGAATTAATTTTTGGATAATTACGTAAAATAACAGAATGTGAAAATTTATAATTTTAAGCCAATAAAACCCAAATTATCATTCAGTAGAATGAACAATCTCCCCTCTCATAATAACATTCCTGACCTTACTACATGGCATGGAGATGTTTGGGTTTTTATCCGGGAAAGTATACTTCAAATTTTTTACTCTATTTTAGCATTTTTATTGTTTGAGATAATAAAACTGTAATTTTTTCGTTGAAATTGGTTGAATGTGGAAATAATAAATTATGAAAATAATAAATTTATTATGCACGCATAATAAATTTTAATTATATTAGTCGCCTGAAAATAATGTAAAATGAAAATATTAGTAGCAATTAGTAGTGTCCCTGATACTACATCAAAAATTAATTTTACTCAAGACAATAAACAGTTTGACAAGAACGGGATACAGTATGTTATCAATCCGCAAGACGAATTTTGTTTAAGTAAAGCCATATACCTTCAAGAACAGGGAGGAGCAGAAGCGACTATTATCACAGTAGGAGATGCTTCGGTAGAACCTGTGATGAGAAAAGCGTTGGCAATCGGGGCAAAAAGTGCAATACGTGTAAATGCCGAACCTTTAGATAGCGAAATAGTTGCCAAAGAAATTGCATCAGTAGCTAAGGAAGGTGGATACGATATAATTTTATTGGGAAAAGAATCTTTGGATTATAACGGAGGTTTAGTGCCGGGTTTGGTGGCTGCGGAATTAGGGCTTCCTTTTGTAAATGCCGTAATAGGACTGGAAATAAACGGAACCGCAGTTAAAGTTACGCGGGAGTTGGATAACGGTAAAGAAGTAGTTTCTTTGGATTTGCCGGTAGTACTTGCCGGACAAAAAGGTTTGGTGCAGGAAAATGAACTGAAAATTCCTAATATGAGAGGAATTATGACAGCTAAAACCAAGCCGTTAACAGTAGTTGAGCCTAAGTTCTCAGGAACAAAAATTACTACTGTTGAGTATGAAAAGCCAAAATCGCGTTCCAGTGTTGTTCTGGTTGACAAAGATAACTTGGATGAATTAGTACGATTACTTCATGAAGAAGCTAAAGTAATTTAATTAATCTGAACTAAAACCTATAATTTAATTTAAAAACGAGAAAAAAATGATTTACGCATATACCGAAAATTCAAACGGAAAATATAAAAAATCAGCATTGGAAGTAGTTTCATATGCAAAAACATTAGCAGATTTTTTAGGAGACAGCGTTACTGCCATTACCATCAATGCAGATGATTCCCCTGAAGTTTTATATCAATTCGGAGCTTCCAAAGTATTAAATATAAAAAATGAGGCATTAAAAGCATTTGACCCTAAGGTGTATGCTTCAATTATATCCCAATTGGCAGATGGAAATTATTTGATATTTTCACATTCTAATGAGAGTACTTCCATAGCTCCATACATAGTAAAAGAAAAAGGAGCGGCTTATATTACCAACGTTGTTTCAGTACCTTTATCCACATCTCCCTTCAGGGTGAAAAGGAATGTTTTCTCAGGAAAAGGAATTGCCATCGTAGAAACATCCGATTCCGGAGTAGTTGTTACCGTGTCGTTAAATTCGGTAGGAGCAAAAGAAAATCCGGTTTCAGGAACTGAAGAAAATCCGACGGTAAATATCCCTTCCGATCCGCACTATAAAGTAGAGAATACTGAATTATCTTCAGGAAAAATAGACCTTAAAGAAGCAGAGATTGTTGTAAGTGCAGGTCGTGGAATGAAAGGCCCGGAAAATTGGGGAATCATTGAGGAACTGGCAGAAGTTTTAGGGGCAGCCACCGCTTGTTCCAAACCGGTTGCCGATATAGGCTGGAGACCTCATTCCGAGCACGTAGGACAGACAGGAAAAGCCATTGCGCCTAAATTATATATTGCCACAGGTATTTCCGGAGCAATACAACATTTGGCGGGAGTTAACAGCAGTAAAACCATCGTAGTCATCAATAATGATCCGGAAGCACCTTTCTTTAAATCAGCAGATTATGGAATAGTGGGAGATTTATTCGAAATAATACCCAAATTAATAGAAAAACTGAAATTTTTTAACAACTAATTATACTACTAGATCTAAATCTGAAGGAAAAGCCGTCTCAAAATTAACACTTTGAGGCGGTTTATTTATCTTATTAAAGAGCCGTTCTTTTATAAAATATCCTCCGTTTACGACAAACCACTTTACCTGCATTATAATAGTTTTTTCTGCTAGTGATATAGTATTTAATTATATTTCCTAATTAACAGTAAATTACCTACTTAAGTTCAATCAAAATTATTTCCTCCATATGACCACTATCATGGTGTAATTGTGATAGTTATCATCTCGTTTAAAATAAATTAGATATACTTTTGATATAATAAATAATAGGTTATTGTTTTACATTGTGATTAACATAAAAATTATATTAGGTATGAAAAAAATTTTAATAGTAACGGCAATTCTTTCGCTCACTTTTGCTTGCAGTAAAAAAGAGGAGAAAGCAGATACAGGAAAACCTCAGGCAAAGACCGAACTTATGGAACGAGCAAATACTCTTTTTATCCCCATAACTACGATAAAGCCTGAAAATATTTCTTCGGATAAAATCGAATTAGGTAAAAAATTATATTTTGATGATCGTTTGTCAAAAAATAACACCATTAGTTGTAATTCCTGTCACAATTTATCTACCTACGGAGTGGATAATGCACATTTGTCTCTTGGGGATACTCAGGAATTAGGTTCCAGAAATTCACCATCTTCTTTTTATGCCTTCCTGCATTTCAAACAATTCTGGGACGGAAGGGCAGAGAATGTTGAAGAACAGGCAAAAGGGCCTCTTTTGAACCCTGTTGAGCATGGTATCCCAAGCGATAAATATTTAGTGGATAAACTCAGGGCTATACCCGAATATCAGGAGATGTTCAAAAAAGCATTCCCTGAAGAGGCAGAGCCTGTCACCTTTGATAATATAGCTATCGCAATCGGGGCTTTTGAAAGACAATTAGCACCGGTCAGCAGATTTGATACCTATTTGGATGGAGATGACAATGCTTTGACAGAGCAGGAAAAAGCAGGTTTGAAAGATTTTATGGATGCCAAATGTACTATTTGTCACAATGGTGTAGCCATAGGGGGAGGCTTGTTTCAAAAATTTGGAGTTTACGGTGCTTATTATGAGGAAACCAATAGTAAGAAAGTTGATAACGGAGTATTTGATCTGACTAAGGATGAAAAGGATAAATTCTTATTTAAAGTTCCCAGCTTGCGTAATGTCGAAAAAACACATCCGTATTTCCATGATGGCTCTGTTGCCGGTCTGAAAGATGCCATCAGGATAATGGCTAAACTTCAGCAAGATATACAGTTGACAGATAAACAAGTAGATGATATTGAAGCATTCTTAAAATCCATGACGGCAGATATAGACCCTAAATATAAACAACCATAAATTTGGGTTGATAATATTACTAGAAAAGAGGTTGCTCAATTGGGCAGCCTCTTTTTTACATAGATTTATTATCCCGATTTAAGTTATTCAGGAAAATATGATTCTCCTACCTTAGGTTTAGATACGGTTTGTTCTTTTCGGGCTTTGTAGGCAAGTATCGTTTGGTCAAAAACGGTTAATATTCGGAAATAATTATTATATTCATAGAAAAGTTTCACATCATGATTAAGATAGGTATATAAGATAAATTCATCAATTTCCGTCTTTTCCAACCCGATTCCGATAAAATATTCATCCCCAAAATATTCCCGAATGTTTTTAATGGTTTTAATCTGGTTTTCATAGACGGCAAGCCGTTCTCTTCGTTTGCCCTCTCCTGAAAACAAATCCAGTATACCGTCTATACCTATTTTTATGGTGGATAGTTTTTCGGCTTCAGAATTGACATCGGTGCTGCCGTCCATTTTTTGTTTAGGATATAAGTCTCCCATTTTAGCCATCAGTTCGTTGGTTTTATTCATCATAGGAATCCGTTTTACGTCCAGTTCAATACTTCCATAGGTTTTAAAAGGAATAATATATACCTCATCCAGCAGTTTTTCTTTAATATCCAACTGTACGGATATTTGTTCTTTTTGTTCCATGGTAGGAGTTACTGAAATAGTCCTTTTTTGGATATTATATGCCTGAAATAAAATAACGTCTCCTTTTTGTGCCGGAATTATAAAATTTCCTGTTATATCGGTGATGGTAGTATAATTCGTAGTCAGGTTCTTTACATATATTCCGGAAATTGGTTCCTGATATTCATTTACTATATAAACTTTTCCTTTAATCTGTTTTCTTTCCTGAGAAAAAATCAAAGGAGAAAAAAACAATGCCAGATAAATACAGAAAAGTTTCATTATACAAGGTATTCTTTATAAAACAAAAGTACATTAAATAACGGTTATGAAATATGAATTTATGAAAAGATTATATATAAATTAACTTAATTTATCTGGGTTTTTAACAAGATAATTCAATTTAATTAATTTTCGAATAAATTTTTCCTTTCCACCACATATCTTTTTCAGGATTTTCAGGGTCGATGAAATAAAAATGAAATTCAGCCTTCATAATTCCTTTATCCCATAACGGTCGATCTATTTTTATATATCCATCCTTACTATCATAATAATGAGTGCCGGAGGAAGAGACGCTTTGTAACTTTATTTTGGGAAAACATTGGTCGTTTGTGAGGGTTAATTCAAGGCTGGAATGAGTAGCAACATTACACAATGTATAACACTCAACCGTATTTTTATCGATCCTTTTCACTACTATTTCATCCGTTCCGTTCCATTCGTAGCATTGAGCCTCACTTTCAACAGTATGAAAAATATGTGTAGTATCTACTAGTTGATAATATTCTTTCAGGTATTTATCCCGTATTTTCCCTTTTTTATCCCTCATTTTATCCGCTTCCGGATTACACAAACCATCACACACTAACTGATTATAACTGTTTTTGAATATATTCTCAGGATAATTCCATCTATCCTTAAAAGAATAATCTCCCCGTAGAGAATCAACCCATTCTATTTTAATAACCCTATAAGTAGGTATCATTTTGAAAGAATACACCAATCCCGAAATAAAGATTAGAACGAATATATTTTTTATAAAATTACTAAACATATTTCTCCAGCATGCTTGCAAGGTTTCTGTCATTAGACAGGCGGGGCAATTTATTTTGTCCTCCCAGTTTTCCTATCTCTTTCATATAATTATTGAAACCGTTTTGTTGTATTACAGACACCTTCAAAGGACGTAATACCTTGCCTGAAATCAGGTCATCATAATACGAGTTTCTCTTTCTAAGCGCATGATCTAACCTTAACGAAAAATCTGTCATGTCGGAAGGAATCTTTTCAAACTCGATAAACCATTCATGATAGGGGAGACCCTCAACAGGATTCACCTGTGGAGCGAGAGTAAATTCCTTAACAACAGTATTCGTTTGTTCCATCACTTCCTTAATAGCTTCCTCCACTTCGTAAGAAATAACATGTTCCCCAAAAGCCGAAGTAAAATGTTTGGTTCTCCCTGAAACAATTATTCGGTAAGGATTTTTATTTACAAAACGAATTAAGTCTCCCACCTTATATGCCCATAACCCCGCATTAGTAGTAAGGATAATAGCATAATCAGTATCTAATTCCACCTCGTTCAAAGTCAGCCGTACGGGGTTTTCTTTGCCCAGTTCCTCTGCCGGAACAAACTCATAAAAAATACCATGATTCACCAAGAGTAACAGATCATCCTTATCCACATCATCCTGAAAACCAATAAATCCCTCAGATGCCGGATAAGTTTGAATAATATCCGGTTTTCGTCCTATTAATCTTTCTATTTTTTCCTCATAAGGTTTATAATTAACCCCACCGGTAACCAGTAATTGAAGATTCGGATATAATTCCCCCACAAGTCTGCCTGATTTCTCGATCAATTTTTCAAAATACATAACCAGCCAGGGAGGAATACCACTTATCAAAGTCATGTCCTGATCAATAGTTTCATCTACAATTTTATCTATTTTCGTTTCCCAGTCTTCAATACAATTAGTTTCTTCGGAGGGCATATGATTACGTTGAAGATACTTAGGTATAAAATGAGCAGAAATACCCGATAATCTTCCCGTTTTAATTCCATTAACATCCTCCAATACAGGACTACCCTGTATAAATATCATTTTCCCGTTCACAAATTCCGCATTTCCCCGTTTCCTTATATAATGCAATAAAGAACTTTTAGCCCCTTCTATGTGGAAAGGCATGGATTCCTTAGAAATAGGTATATATTTCGTCCCTGACGTAGTCCCCGAAGTCTTAGCAAAATAAAGAGGTTTTCCCGACCAAAGAACATCATTTCCCCCGTTCCTTATACTTTCAATATAAGGATTCAGATTTTCATAATCGTGGATAGGCACTCTTTCCTGAAAATCCCGAATAGTCTTTATTTCCGAAAAAGAATGATCTTTCCCGAATTGCGTATTTTCAGCCCTCTTGATCAATTCCCTAAACCATTGATCTTGAAACCTTATCGGGTTGCGGATCCATTTCTTTTCTTTGTTAATATGAATTGAAGCCCAAACTTGAGCCAGTTTTTTCTTTAAAAATCCCATTATAAGGTTAATAAATTTTTTAGAGAACAAATATCGGAATTTATTTTATTCTTTTTAGAACGATTTTTGTGATATATAGTTATTAAGCAGATTCAGCTAAAGAAAGCAACATTTAACAAAGCTATCCACTTATTTTTTTAATTATGGCGTGCCCCTGTCGGGTCGGGCTATCCGTGTAGGGACGTCCCTATGTGGCGTCTCTGTGGGCTTTCCACTACTATCCCTCACGCGAGGGCACTTTCCTTGTCAAAGATACCCTTATTCATCAGGCACGTATGGACGACCCAATTTAGGTATCGCAAGCATATAGGCTATTTGTCTGCCCTCCTCCCTTACTAACCCCGTACTTAAATAACTTTCCTACAAAATTTACTAAAATTCCCTTATATTTGCAATATCATTGTAACAACTTTAGATATGAGTAATACATTAAACATAGGGAGCAAAATAAGCAGCCTTAGAAAGACAAAAGACCGGTCACAAAGCCAGCTGGCTAAAAATATTGAGGTCTCTCGTGAGATTGCAGGAAGATATAAACGCAACGATGCGGTTCCTTCTATTGATGTAGCTAAACGTATTGCCGATGCGTTGGATGTTTCTTTGGATTATCCGGTTGGCAATGCAGAACAAAAAATATACAAAATAACTTTGGGAAGGATTCAGGAAATTAATAAATTGAAAGACACCGATAAAAATTTGGTCTATGCCTTTCCGGATGCCTTCATTACCAAATCTAAATTACAAAACGTATTATGAAACAGGTTGTTGTAAATATCAAAAACGATAAATACAGTTTTTTTATGGAACTCATCAAAAGCCTTGATTTTGTACAGGTTCAGGAAGATACGGGAGATTCTAAGGATGAGATCAAAGACAACTTAACACAGGCTTTCAAAGATCTTAAACTTTACAAGCAAGGAAAGTTGAAAACAACTCCCGCTAAAGAGTTTCTTAATGAACTATAATATTGAACTGTCAGACCATTTTAAAAAAGAAGCCAAACGTCTGATCAAAAAATATAGGTCTCTTAAATCTGACCTTGCAGGACTATTTGACGAACTCGAACAAAACCCAACGCTTGGAACTCCCCTTGGCAGTGATGTTTTCAAAATTCGTTTAGCCATTGAATCAAAAGGTAAAGGTAAAAGAGGGAGCGCAAGGGTGATTACATATGTGAAAATCGACGAAACAATAGTGTTACTCCTATCCATCTACAACAAAGGCGAAAAGGATAATATTTCCGATAAGGAAATTCTGGAACTCTTAGAGAAATATGCTAAATAAAAAAATTCAGCCTTAAAGAGACGGGATTTTCTTCTTTTGTCTAACTACCGGCACTTGTTACCTCTATCCGTGTATGGACGTCCCTATGTGGCGTCTCTGTGGGCTTTCCACTACTATCCCTCACGCAAGGGCAGTTCCCTTGTCAGAGATGCTCCTGTGTATCAGGCAGAGCTGTAACAGGGATTGTAGATACGTCCCAATTTGGACAGACTCCAGATTGCACTTTAAAAAAACATTTTCTTATAAACAATTAGTACATAAGCAGATGTACACAATATTTAGGATTGGGAAGTAAAAAAACTATAAAAACACTTGCGGGGATAAAAAAAGTATGTATATTTGCAGCCGCAACTCCGAAACAGGACAACAAGGATTAGGAGTTGAGAGAGAAAAAAA